>JBBQDJ010000067.1:0-11488 GCA_038319595.1 Verrucomicrobiales bacterium | reverse complement strand
GAGAACATCTTGAAGGTGAATTCAAACATCCGGCTGGACGTTCGCAGTTCCCGCTCAAGGAAAATGCCGCCATAAAACGAGCGGAAAAATCCATCGATCATCCGCAATGAGAATCCCGCGCCCCTGAGGTAGTCCGCTGTCGGTAAATCCTCATGCCCGGCGATTTCCCCGATGGACATGCGACTGATCCGCCACTTCAGCACCGCGACCCGCAGTTTGTCCGGCAGGGATCCGATCGGCGCAAGTGCACTGGCCAGCAGGTGGCGAGGCTCGCGGAAAACATCCATCACCCGCCGCATCCCGCGATCCTGATAGATCAGCGCACCTGATTTGAACGGGCGCAGGTCAAGCCGCTCCTTATCTAGCAATTTTCCGGCTTCCGGATAGGCATCGAGAAACACCTGGAACCCTCGGTCTAGCAGAAACCCGTCCACGCGGTCGGTCCGCACGCGTCCGCCGGGGGCATCGCTGCCTTCGATCACGCAGGGCCTGGCACCCGCTTCATGCAGGCGGACGGCACACGCTAGACCCGCCAGTCCGCCGCCCACGATTAGGACTTTTTTACCAGAAGCGCTCATCGGTGATTCAAATTCAGGGGATGGAGGTTCGTATGGCGAATCGGCATTTCATCCAGAGGGGTTGCTGAGTTGATCAAGCCAGAAAGAGAAATGAACCGCAGATGAACGCAGATGGACATTGATTAAAGATGCTTCGGAAGAATTCCAGTTTCACTTTGGGGGACAAGCATCCGCGGCTTGGGGTGTGACAAGCGTCTTTCTCAGGCGTTCCCAGAACGGGAAAAATCCACTGGTGGCGAAGGGCCGGATCCGCAGGTCTTCGGGACGGTCGATGAAAACCAGGCGGATCCCGGCCTGGGCGAAGGCGGCGCGGAGTGATGGCAGGGAATCATGCAAGGGACCCACTTCCGGGCGTAGGGCGACGATCTGTTGGAGATTTTTTGAAATCGCTTGGCGGAGGAGTGCCTCGGCGTGGGGCACTCGACTTTCCACGGTCACGGGAGCCTTCCAATGCCGTCCGGCCCGTGCGGCGGCGTCCTCAAGGGCTTCCTGGATCCATTGGCGTTTCGCGGGGGGAAACCGATGTTCCTCCCAGGTGCCAAGATCGGCGGTCACGATGATTTCAGAAAACGATTCTTGCCCGAGCGGCGAGGTTTCTACCGCGAGATCTTCCTCATGAATCCACAGGCCAGTCGCCACGGAGGGTAGCAGATTTTCAACCGGTAAATCCGTGCGGGTGATCGGTGGTTTGGAAACAGACTCCGGCGCGAGCGCTTGCGGATTCTCGAAGGCAGGCAGGCCGTCGGCGAGGGATTCGAGAAGTTCCGGAGCCAGGTATTTCTCAAGATTGCTGCGACGGGCGAGGTAGGTCTTGCCGGGAGTCTGCCATCCCGCGACCCAACGCCAGGAGAGGGTGTTAGATGCGGGGTCGCCATCCAGCAGATGCCTGAAAAAGAACGCCGCGCCGGCTTGCCACGGTAACCGCGCCTCATGCACCCACCACGCGGCGAACCACATCCGCGCATGATTGTGGAGATAGCCGGTGGTCACCAGCTCATGGGCGAAATGGTCGATCACCTTATTTCTGGAGCGGGATTCCGCGATGAGCCGGACCGCCGGGTCATCCGCAACGGCAGCGGGATGCTGAGTAGCGTCATCCCAGACCTCGGGTCGCAGGGAAAGCCATGATTTCCAATAGCGCCGCCAATAGACCTCCTGGATGAATTTTTCCACCCGACCGAACGAATGACTGCCCAGCACGGCGGAAACCACCTCCTCCTCGGTGATCAGGCGGTGGCGAATCGCGGGGGACAGCCGGGAAACCGACGGATGGCCGGGCTTCACCTGATTCCGGTCACGGGCGTAGAGTCCGACGATTGACGCGAAGCCAGCCAGTTGAGCAAGCGCCGCCGCGCGGGAGGAAGGACAAACCATGCGGGAAACTGTCCGGCAATCAGTGCCGCGCAAGAATGAATCCTGCGGGAAGCCCGGTGGAGCGCGAACTAGAATGAAATGACCGCCGGTCCAGCGCGCTGAGGGGGGAGCTGAGAATTCTAAAAGCCGCCCGTCGGCGAGGTGGGAAAAGTGATTCAATCAAGATGAACACCCAAAAATATCCCTCTTGATCTGCGTTCATCCGCGTCCATCTGCGGTTCAATTGTTCGCTCTTCATGTTTAAACTGACCGTATTGCGGCGAGACGCCGCAACCACGTTTCCATGGACTCGCTCCACCAATTTAAATTTTACGTGACACTTGGACTGCGTGCAGCCCGCTGCCGCTTTGGCCTAGACAGCCTGCTGTCAAGCCGACTTGCCCGGCGAAGCAGGCCCCCCATCGGCCGTCAGGAAATTTCATTCCGCCCTTCATCGATCCTCTTCGTTCCGATGTCCCAAATCCCCACTCCAACTCCGCGTCTCCTTGGCGACCTTCGCGGTTCCCTTCTCCAAAATCCAGCATTCAAAATCTCTACTCCCCACTCGCTTCAAATCTGCTAGCTCATCTCAGCCCCGCCCGAATTCACCTGATCTACCCGCCTGACCCGGGAAAATCATTGCCAAATCAAGGAACCATCGTGCATCCTTTTGTCAGGATCAGGTGCAAGATGACTTAGAACTGCTCAGCTAAGAGACCACAACCATGCGTCTATGAACCCCACACTACCTACGTTGCTCGTTATTGTTTTCGTTGCCTTATGCCATGATTCGAGGGCGGCAGTTATCGCTCGTATTGAGGAAAATGGCGACGGAGTTTCGGCATTCTATTCGGGCTCAATAAGCTTAGTTGGTTTGCAGGTCTCTTCTCCGGATCCCTTGCCATCTTCCGGATATCAAAATGTCCAGGCGGATTCTGGTAGGTTTGGGATTGGAGGTTCGGCCTCGTTTCTCAGGTATCGGGGTTTACAGGGTCCCCAGACGATAGGATCAGCATCGCCAAAATATATACCCACAAGTGTCACCGGCGATTTTACGGGAATCTGGGGCACTATTGGCCATATATGGGTTCCTGTAAACTACTCTTCTAGCTCCCCAATAAGCGGCACATCGTCGTGGAGTGGTCGGAGCCTAGCTTCGTTGGGACTTTCTGTTGGGGAATATACTTGGACGTGGGGAAGTGGCGCGTCTAGTGACTCATTCACCTTGCAAGTGGTTCCGGAGCCTTCACCTGCCATTCTTTTTGGGTTTGGTATTTTTGGCCTCGTTTCGCGCCGTCGCAGAGCCACGCCCAAGCCGGCACATACGACGGCGGGCAACGCTCCGGTTTGAATTCGGGCTTCCCACTCCGCCGCGTATGGACTAAGACGTTTGCCAAATATGGACAATACCAACAAATGCGATTTGTAGAACAACACCGTACCCAGAGCATCTTGGCCCTCTTTCATGTCGGGACGATCTTGGTCGGATCGATTGGCGTCGGTTTGATCCTCAAGGTATGTGGGTATACCGATGGACAAGAGATGTCTTGGCTCGTGGTTTTCGTCCGCAACTGGGGCTTTGTTTTGTCGCTGATCCCAGTTTTGTGGGTTCTGAGCACCCTATGGATGGAGCTTCATCATTCTTGGCATTCCAAAAGAGTGACGCTTATATCCGGAATTTTACTATGGGCTGGGCTGATTTGGTTCTTCATCCGTATCGCAGCACGGGCCAGCTCGATTTTGTTCCGAATGGGCAATCAATGAAAACCAACGCGAAGTCGTGGCGCGGCAACTGGCCAAAAGCATTTCAATTTCATCTCAACATCCTTTCAACCGTTGCGGTGGGCGCACATCAAACGTGAGTAATTCCTGCGCGCATCGTCTAAGCCCGTAGAACCGAGAACACCAAGAATATGAACACCACACCGCAATCCACTCAACCGAACTCAAACGACTCCCAAGGGAAGTCTGTGCTGATCGTCGGTTTGGAGCCGTCGCTGATTGATTTTACGGATGCCAATTACGCCGCGTTTCCTGGCATGACCGCAGCCAAAGTGATGGCTGGGTTGACCGCAGACCAAGCAAGTCTGAATGCTTTGGACTACGACACACAACTCTGCCTTACCGACTTTGGCCAGACTGCGGAAGCGGTCCTCTCGACTCGGCTTCAACAGAAGCGATTCGATTGTGTCATGATTGGTGCGGGCGTCAGGACCATCGCCAGTAACTTCATCCTGTTCGAGAAGCTGATTAACGTCGTCCATCAATACGCTCCAGACGCCAAACTCTGCTTCAACACGAACCCGACTGATACAGCAGAAGCGGTTCGACGTTGGCTTTGAAACGGATGATATGCCTATTCGCAATCACCGAAACGCCTCAATATGAAGACAATCGCATTACTCGCCATTCTCCTGGTTCAATCCGCACTGGCGGGAACCCCATCGGAAGCTCTAGGTGCATTCAAGAAGGCCGCTCAGACGAAGAGTTTTGAAGAGACTTGGAAGCATGCTGCGAAGTTTGACGGGCTCCCAAAGGAGGCAACCGAATACTTCAAGGCCAAGGTTCAGAAGTTCATCGATCTTACGGGCAAGGGATGGGATTTTGAGATCGTTGAGGAGAAGATCGAAGCGGATTGTGCGGTCGTGGTCATCAATGAATCCAAGAAGGGTGGCCAGAAGGCATTCGATTTAGACCCTGCGTTTCTGATCAAGCAGGATGGAGAGTGGCGAGTTCTTCCCGAGGTGACTGATTGGAAGGTCGCCAAGAAGGTAGCTGGGGATAAGGTCGGTTCTTTTGAGAAGCTTTCTACATGGTTCGAGACGCGTTCAGTGGAACTCAAGAAGAAGGAAGATGGCTAAGGCGTGGCTGGACACACACAAGGCGCACCAGTCAACCGCTAGTAGCGGCATAAATGAACTTGGTATCGCGTAAAACTCAAATTGTTGGATAAGGAGGCACGACCTTATTGTCGTGCTTCCAATGGCTGGAACAAGAAAAGGGCTTCGCGCGATTTCTTGCTCACCGCATTGGCTAGGCGGACCGAAATGTCCACCCTCCCGCAATTTCATCCTCCACCCAGCGATCCGCACTGGCTCTCTCGTGGCGCTACGTGCTTTTTGGGGAGTGGCCCAAAAGAAATCCAGCCTCAACTATTGCTCCCGCAGAGCCTCGATCCGAGTGGTGGTTTTCTGCGCGTCACCGGGAAGTTTTGCTTGGTCGTAGGCGGTTTTCAGGCCTAGGAGGGCGTTCATGTCATTGGGGAATTCGGTGAGCGCGCGCTGATAGGCTTCGATGGCGTTCTTGGGCTCGCCGGTCGTTAGATAGTATTCGCCGAGGTGGATCGCCATCGGGGTGAGGATCATGGGTGGGAACAACAGGGAGGCGGGGCGTTGGCGGTCGGCGGCGGAGGCGAACCAGTTGTAGGCGGTGCCGATCCGATCTTTCGGGCCGGCCAGAGTAAGAGTGCCGCGGAGGTCGCTGGCGAGGACTTCGAGGGCGCGGAAGGCCCGGATCCATGACGAGCGCTCGCCATTGGTTGTTGCCGCTTGCTGGGTCTTGGTCATGCCTTCGCCATGTTTGGCAAAGGCGGTGACGACATCCTGGGCTTCTTGGTATTTTTTTTCATCGATCAGGCGCCGGGCTTCGAGGGCGAAGCGCAGGCCGTCGATCCACCAATAGGCGAGTGACTGCTGGTGAGTGGCCTTGATCTCGGCGGGATCGGGCAGCGAGTGCAAGGCTTCATCGGCGTTTCCGCGGAGCCCGCGGTGGAGGAGGATTCGAGCGGGCAGGGTTTTCGCATCCCAGAGGAGCAGGCGGCCTCCCGGTGAGCCGTAGCGCTTCGGGTCGATGGGAGTGGCAGCGACGAGGCGGGCGGCGGCATAGGCGTTGTCGAACTCGCCCTTGGAGACCAGCGAAACGATGCGGTAGCACTCCGCTTTGACCCATTCCGGGCAATCGGCGATGCTCGCCGTGTTCTCCTTCATCCATTTTTCGAAATAGGAGGACGCCCGCCCGAAGGCGGAGGAGGCCTTGCCGTGCTGGCCGCAGCGCCATTCGTAGTGTCCTAGCAGATGGAAATACGGCGGGTATTCCGGCGCCATCTGGCAGAGCTTGCGAGCGAGGTCTAACGAGCCGCTGAGATCGGGACCTTCGGCGCGGATAGAGAGCAGGGCGTTGAGCGGAAGCGGGCTGGTCGGGTTTTTCTCCATCATCTTTTGGAGGCTGTCCTCGGCCTTTTGCTGGTCAGGCGTGGCGTCTCCCAGTTCGTCGTAGCCGCCGCGGCCGAAGAGGGCGGCGAGGATGCCGGCCTGGAGATCGTTAGGAAATTTTTCCGCGACCTTGCGGAAAGCCTCGGCAGCTCCGGCGGGGCCACTATCCATGTATTTGATCAGGCCATAGGCATAGCCGCGCTCGAGTTCGCTGCCTTTTCCTTGGTCGATCAAATGGAGCAGGCGCTCGCTGGCAGCATTGCGCGCGACCCCGGTTTCCGGCGACGGTGTGAGCAACGACATGACCATCCCCCAATGGGCGAGCAGGCACTCGGGGTCCTCGCGCATGGCAGCGGCGAAGTGACGGCTGGCCTCGAATTCCCAGCCGCCGTGGAGGTGGTTCATGCCTTGGTTGACGTGGGCTTGGGCGCTTTCGGTCGCCGCCGTCACCGCCATCCGGATGCCACCGGGGAAACTGGCCATCGCTGGCGGACCCAGGGCTTTCACCGGATCAGGAATGGCAGCCTCGACACTGGGGATCTCGACGACTTGCGCCCCTTTTTCCGGAGCCTTGGGCTGCTCGCCCGCGACCAACGAGCAACCGACCCACCACGCTGCCAGCAACTGATTTTTCATGCGCGGAAGATGGCCACGGTCGGCCAGTCGCACCAAGCAAAATGACGCTGGCCTGCGGCGCCGGGCCTTGCTTAGTCTCCGGCCATGAAGCTCGGAGTTGTCGGATGTGGGAAAATGGGCACGGCGTTGATCCAAGGAGCGATCCGCTCCGGAATCGTCGCGGCGGGGGATGTGATGGGCTGTGACGTCTATGAAAGCTCGCGGGAAGCATTCGCCAAGGCGACCGGTGCCACGGTCGCCGCCGATCTCGCGACGGTGGCCTCCTCCTGCGAGGTGCTCCTGCTCTGTACCAAGCCCCACGACATTCCCAAGGCGCTTGCGGACGCCGTGAAACTGGCGGCCGGCCAGCCCAGACTGGTGATTTCCATCGCTGCCGGCCTGACACTTGCCGCCTTGGAGGCCGCCGCTGCGGAAAATTTCCGGATCATCCGGGCGATGCCGAACACTCCGGCGCTCGTCGGCAAGGGGGCTGCGGGATACTGTCTCGGGACCCGCGCGACGGCAGCGGATTCGCAAACCGCGAAATCCCTGCTCGGGGCGGTGGGGCTCGCCATCGAGGTGCCAGAGCGCTTGATGGATGCGGTCACCGGGCTGTCCGGCAGCGGGCCGGCTTACATTTACCTGGTCATCGAAGCGTTGGCCGACGGCGGCGTGCGGGCCGGCATTCCCCGTGTGGATGCCATTCGGCTCGCGGCCCAGACCGTTCTCGGGGCCGCCTCGATGGTTCTGGAAACTGGAGATCATCCCGCGGTGCTCAAGGACATGGTGACATCTCCCGGCGGCACCACCATCGCCGGTCTCGCGGTGCTCGAACGGGATGGCGTGCGGTCCGCTTTGATCGAAGCAGTCGGCGCCGCCGCCCAGCGGGCTACCGAACTTGGCAGGTGATCCATTTTGGGCTTCCCCACCTCCTTCGCGATCCTATGCTCCGCCGCATGACCTATCGGTGGATTTCCATGGCCTTGATAATGGCCTCCGCGTTTCATCTGTCCTCTTGCGGGGATGATTCTGAAATGCCGATCATGGCGGGAAACAACCAGGCGGCCACCAGCGAGGGCGAGAAACGCTATCAGGAAGCGAAATCCGCAGATGATGCAGGGAAAACTTCGAAGGCCATCAAGCTCTACGACAAGATGGCGACCCGCTATCCGTTCGCGCCCTCCGCCCCCAAGGCCCGCTTCCGTCAGGCCGAACTGCTAGAGCAGCAGGGTGAGATCCTGAAATCCTTCGACACCTATGATCTCTTTCTCAACCGCTTCCAGGGCACCGGTCTCTACACCACTGCGTTGAACCGCCAAATCGCCATGGCGCAGATGGCGGCTGATGGGGACGTGAAACAAAGCATGCTCGGTCTAAAGACCCGGCTCTCGCTCGATAAAACCGTAGAAATGCTCGGCAAGGTTCGAGACAACGCGCCGAAATCCGCCGCCGCCTCCAAGGCCCAGTTCACCATCGGCGAGCTCTACGAAGCCAAGCACAAGTCAAAGGAGGCCATCGCCGCCTACCGCCAACTCGTCAAGGACCAGCCGGGCAGCGCGCAGGCTCCCGAGGCGCTGTTCCGCATCGGCATCATCCTCACCGCCGAGGCGGACCGGGGCAACCAGAACCAAGGGAATCTGGATCTCGCCAAGGAAGCCTTCAATGATTACCTGATCCAATATCCCGGCGACCGCCGCAATGCGGAGGCCCGCAGGATGATTGCTAACATTGACAGCCGCGACTTGCAGCGGTCCTTGGATATCGCGGAGTTCTATCAGAAAACCGGCCAGATAGAGTCAGCGAAAGTTTACTACCGGGATATCGTCAACTCCACGAAAACCGGCGCCATCCACGACAAGGCGGTCGCCCGGCTCAAGGAACTCGGTGGCTGATCCTCAATTTCCCGGACCATGAAACTGCTCGCCTTGCTCGCTCCGGTGTTTTTACTCGTCTCCTGCGCCGGATATCATCTGGGCGAGTCGAAGCCGGCTTCCCTCGTGAAAGTAAAAACCATCGCCGTGCCGATGTTCCGGAATTCCACGACTCACCCGCGCGCCGAGGCGCTCGCCACCTCGGCGGTGGCCGCCGCCTTCATCCAAGACGGCACCTATCGGATCGGCGGTGGTGATCATTGCGACGCGGTCCTCGAGGGGGATCTCAGGGGCATCACCTACAAAACCATCCGCGGCCGCCGCTACAACACGCTCGCTCCGGAGGAACTCGCCAACACCGTCACCCTCAAGTGGACACTCCGCGATGCGAAAGACCCGACCAAGGTGCTCGCCTCCGGAACCTCCAGCGGCACCAGTCAGCTCTTCGTCTCCGCGAACCTCCAGACCGCCAAAAACAACGCGCTTCCCCAGGCGCTGGAACGCGCCGGCGTCGCCCTGGTGTCACGGCTCGCCAACGGCTACTGAGCAGTTAGTTTTTAACCGCCCGGACCCGATAGAACCGCTTCGGCTGCTGTGGATCCACCGGCAAGTCCGCGGTCCGCGCAGCACCGTTGCCCACATAGGTCGCCGCGTCCGTCCAGGCTGATAGGTTGGTGCCGGTTTCGATGAAGTAGGTCCGGCCCACCGCAGTGGGGAAGCTGAACCGAACCGACGCCGATGTCGGCCGGGTGAACAGGACAGCGAACCGTGAAGCCGCATTGAAGGGATCGGTCCCGAACACGATCTCGTCCGCATCGGTCATTGTGTCGTTGTCGTCGTCCGGATCGTCCACGTCCGGAATGCCGTCCGCGTCGTTGTCGGGAACAAAGGTGACGGATAGATTGTCGAGCGCGATGCCCTGCGAGGGCAGCATGGGAACCACCAATGTCTGGCCGGTGTTGGGCAGGCCCTTGCTGAAGGCGCCTGTGATTTTCGACCAGTCGAAATTGGTCCGCGTGGCTCCGGTGCCGATCAACCCGAGCGCGGACACGCCGGCGACATCGGTGGTGTTCTGAGTGACTCCGATGCTGGTCGATGCGGCGTTAGCGCCAAGAGGCAGTCCTGAGGCCGCTGAAAACGTGCCCTCATACGAGAGGAAATGAAGCAACTGCCCGGTCATCTTGTTGACCACGGCGATGCCATCCGGGGCACCATTCTGGATGCCGTCCTTCGGGAAATTGGCGACGTAGATTTTAAAAAAGTTCGCGGTGGTGGACGCGAGGGTGAAGCGTGTGCCGAGGTTCACTGTGTCATAAACCAAACCGTTGCCGCCATTGTAGAGCAGGACATCGATGTCCGAGGCGGTACCGGTAAAGCCCGGGCCTGTGACCACTTCGATGAACTCGCCTTCATCGTCCCCTGTGTTGTCATAGTGGAACTCGTTCACAAACACATCCGCCGGCGCGGGCCCATTGTCGGAGCCTTTCGTGAACGTGAATTGCAATTGAAAAACCTCTCCCGGCGCGACTGATAGTCCGGTGACCATTGCTGATTTTACGGTGGAGTTTCCGCCGGAGATTGCGCCGTTGGCGAGAGTGTTGACCGCGGTGAATGTTAGCTGGGGCAGGGGAGAAGGCACCCCATTACGGATCAGGGAGACGGTGAGGGTGTCGGAGGTCCCTGGATTCGCAGCACGCCATTGTTCGGCGGTGTAGGAAATCTGAAGGGTTGTTAGTATTTTGGATGAGCTGTTGACAAAGTCCGCCACCACAGCGGCCGGGTTGGTCCCCGGCAGGAATCCAAGGGAGCCGTCACTGGCCGCGCCATAGGAGCGGAAGCCGGCGGTGGCGGATGAACCATCACCCGCGCCCGTCCAGGTTCCTCCGCCGGATACCCACGGAGCTGGATCATGGGTGCCATCGAATCCTGTGAAGCTCTCGACCACCGTCAGGCCGGGTGTGGTTAGAGTGTAAGGTCCGTCCACGTCGGCGACTTCAAGCACGCCGCTGGCCGGATCATACCCGGTCGCACTGGCGGTGAACGTGATACTTTGGCCACCGTCGGCGAGGAAATTGCGGGTTGTTCCCACCGGTATGCTGGCGCTGAGACTGCCCGCCGGAATGACCAATGTGGAAGCCGACGTGCTAGCGACGGCGGGATCTTCGGAAACGAGGCTGACATTCAAAGGCGTGGTGCGGGTGGTCGGCAGGGTGACGGTGAGTTGGGTGGTCCCACTGGCTGACCCCTCGCTGACGGAAGGCGTGGAAAATGAAACCGCCAGGTTGGGCGAGTCCTGATCCAGTTCGAAATCGGCGAAGATCAAGTAATGGTCGGATGCCGCCGCACTGGTGGTCGCAGCCAATGGCGAACCGGACTTCGCCATCCCAGTTAGATTCGAGGTGTCCTGGGTGGAATTGTAAATCTCGCTGGTCAGCGGCCTTCCGGCGATGGCGGGTGAGACAAGGAACAGATCGATGGTCGAGCCGCTTTGGAAGGTGCTGGTCGAGCCGTTCAACTGCCTCGGCGTGATGCGCGTGACGGCCGGCGAACTGAAGTAGCTCAGCGGGTTGGTCGAATAGCTGATCGGCAACTTGATGTCGCCGCCAAGATCGAAGGACACCGGCAGACCCGTCGGTAGCGTGCTGAAGGTGGTGTTGCTGGAGGACAGGTTGAAGTCTCCCATGATGACGAAGTTGTCATCATGGGTCAGACTCTGGCTGGTGAGATAGCCAGTGAGCCTTTTCATTTCCACGGTCCGGCGGAAGCGGTCGGCGGTGGTGGTTCCGGATTTCAAATGGCCGGAAATGAGCACCGGATCGCGCGTGGTGCCGGGGATGTTCACCTTCACCACCGGGAGCAG
>JBBQDJ010000066.1:0-11574 GCA_038319595.1 Verrucomicrobiales bacterium | reverse complement strand
CGGTGAAAATCTTGGCGACCTGATCCTTGGTCAACTTCGAGAGCGGGGAGTTCTTGTTGACGATGACGACGATCATGTCATGGCAAACTTCATGCTCTTTCAAATAAACGCCCTTGGTGCGGCAGAAGGTGCGCTCGTCATCCTTGACCTTGCGGGAGGACATGCCGATTTGCGCGGTGCCGTTAGCGAGCGCTGGGAACGCGGTGGTCGAGCCTTCGGCGGCGATTTCGAACTTCACGCTCTTGTTGCCGGCGGCCTTGAAGCCTTCGGCGAGCTGCGGGACGAGTTTGGCGCCGAGTGTGTCGGAGCCCTTGATGCTGAGGGTTTGTGCACCGGCCATGGTGATCATGGCGGCGGTGGCAAACAGAGTAATGGTGGTTTTCATAGGATTTCGAGATTAGTTAGATTGGATTTATCAAAAAGTAAAACGGAGGCCGGTGAAGAGCGTATAGCCGTCATAGTCGCCGCCACCCATTTTGGAGTATTCAACGCCGTTCATCAACTTCAGTTTGTTACCATAGAGGTAGTAGTTGAGGCCGAGGTAGCCCGCAATATAGGTGTTGCCATACTGATCCCCGGCAGCGAGACGCTCATAACGGCTCTGCACGCGGAGTCCATCGGGATCAACACTACTCGCGAATTGGACGCGACCGACGATCTGTAGTCCATCGGCGATGAAGTAGCTGGGTGTCAGGGTTAAAGCAAACACGTTGGACTGATCCAGTGGTACCTGTACACCTTGGTCAGCCGTTCCCGTATAACCGAATCCATACATCAACTCGGTAATCATCCCAAAACGGCCCTGACTCAGATCGTTGGTCAGCGCAATCGAGTTGGTGAATGCGGGTGAGGCGCTGTAGGTGAAGTTCGGATCTACTCTCGAATCCTTGTAGCCCGGTTCGGTGTTGTGCATGTAGGTGAAAGTAGTCACACAGGTATCGAGTCCGGTCTGCTCGGCAAAATCATAGCCGATTTTCCCGATAAGGAGCATGCCGCCATCGCCCGGTTGGGCGAACTCCGCGACGCGGGCATTCGAGTAGGCACCGGCTTCATACTGCCATGCTCCGGCGATTTCCTTGCCGTATGACCAGATGCCCGTGAGTTCGCCTGGGGTGAGGGTGTTGGATGTCAAACTCCGCTCGAAAGTCACAATTTCCGTGGAGGAGATTTCCTGATCACGTGAGAAACGCACCTGCTTTTTCCCGATCGAGACATTGAACTGGTCGGATGGCGCGTAGGTTAGCCCACCTTCTTGAAGGCTCTTGTAAAAAGTGGGGTCGCCACCGGGGCCGTCCTGGCCGTCCACATCAACGTTGAAACTGGCGTCTAACTTCCAGTTTTGATAGAACTTCGACTTGAAGCCAAGTCGGGTGCGACGTGCTTCGATGTCATTGCCCCAGACGTTTTCGTCATTCCCGGCATCCTTGTAATCCGAAGTGTTGAAGCTGTCGCCGCCCGAGTCGCCGTAGATGGATTGGAGCTGGAGTCGGCCCGTCAGTTGGAACAGCTGAATGACTGGATTGTCGTCATTTTTGTAAAGAACGGCAGCGGACCAAGCACGGTCCCACTCGGTCTCTCCCGTCAGCTTGCCCACCAATAAGCCGGTGGCGCTGCTGGAGGGGGAGGTCTCAGGCGCTGGAGTAGCTTCACTTCCGGCCTTTGCGCTGACGACGCCCAGAAGGCCGGTCGCGAGCAGGGCATATTTGATGGTCAATTTGGGTGGCATGGGTAGTGGGTGGTTTTGTGAGGTGACGGTTCTGTCACACGGAAACCAGATACCGTCCAGATTTGTGCTTTCGAAGGCGTGCTTTGTGACAAAATCGTCACATTTCTCCAAATTCCTTTCAAAACGTTCCAGATGTGTCCCACGGGGAAGGATCTAGTGCTCTGAAATCCAATCAGCAACCTTCCGGCCGTGAAGATTTTGTCACAATCCAGAAGGACTCCGAATAGACAGGAACACGCGGCACTGAGGACGCCCTTGCAGACTTGGTTCCCGAAGCCTCCAAGGTGGTGGGGCGGCGGTTTCTATTGCTCGCGGCGACTCTGTTTCTTGCGGACTTCACGCTTGCCAAAAAATGTCCGCTGTCCCGCCCTCTCGAGAGAGCCGAACAGCGGACTGTTGAACTGAATAGCTTGGGTGCTTCTTACTTGGCCGGTGCGAAGGGCAGTGCTGACTTGTGGACAATCAGCCGGAGTTTGCCGTCATCGCCTTTTTTGAAGACAAAGGTCTTATCCACCATCACTTCGGTGCCGTCCTTAGCGGTGACCCACACATTGCCCATGGTGATGGCGATGTCACCGTGGATCTGGATGCCTTCGTCGCCGTCACCGAGGTTGTCATAGCGGGCTTTCACCCAAGGCTTGAGAGCAAAACCCTTATCCTCGGGGAAGTTGGGATCGCCACCGACAAAGTATGCTAGTGCCCCAGCCTTGGTCGGGCGGAAGGTGTTTTTGCCGTAGGCGAGCGTTGGTTTAAAGAAGACCTTCCCATCGTCGTAGTCGTAGGCTTGAGTCAATACCTTCATCGCGAGCGCTTTGGCATCGCCTCCTTCTTCACTGGTTTTGCCAATCGCTACCAGCGCGTCGCACCAAGCCTGTTGAGCGGCATTGACTTCAGCATTGGTGATCTTCGCTGCGGTCGCAGTGGCCGTTGCCTGGGCTTGGGCGGTGGTCGTCAGGGCGGTGGTTCCGGCAGCACAGACTGCACCGGCAATTAGCAAATTTAATAGTGATTTCTTCATGGTGGTATTAGGGTTGTCTTGTTGTTGTTTAGTTCGTTCGTGCGACGAAAGTCGCCCCTCACGCGGGCTACAATTCCAATAGAATTAGTTCTCTGCCATTGGAAAGTATCACTTGTTTTCCACTCATCTGAGTTCCCGTTCACCGCCCAAAAAACCCCGGGCGGTAAAACCGCCCGGGGCAAAACATAACTACTGTTGCTCGTCTCGGGAGCGGATCAAAAACGCCACACTAAATCAACCGTTAGGCGGTTCTTCATGAGGCTGTCCTCGTCGTCGGTGAGTGGCATTTCATAAGCCACGCCAGAGGAGATCGTGTCGGACAATTGCGAACGGAAGCCCACCGCCGCCGAGACAAAATCACGGTTGGCAGTGGCTTGCGATGCCCCGAGGTTGAAAAGGTCGCCCCCTTCGAAATCCACAGCTCCGGGTATTCCTCCGCCCAGCTGACCTCCGAAGTTGCCTGCGCCATTGCCAGCGTCGACGACATGGAACCAGTTCACCTCGACCAATGGGATGAACCACTTGTGCACCTCATAGCTGACGTGGCCACTCATCCATGCCATGGTGGACTGTTGGCCGGAAAACGGGATTTGGAGTCCCGCAGCACCGGCGAATTGCCAGTCGTCCACCAGTTTCAGGCCGGACAAGATCAGATTGGACATCCCTTTTCCCTCACCTTGGAGCACGTCGGAGTTTCCCGTAGGAAATTCAAAAGTGAGCGATCCGCTAACCGCCGTTTGTGAGACTGGGTCAAGTAGGAAGGCATACTTTAAGCCACCACCGAGATTTGCAAATCCGCTGGAATCGTTCAGTGTGTTGTCGAAGTTCATGTCGACGTATCCATCCTTCGTTGCGACGATGGAAAGCCTATCGTTCAACGCCACCTCAAACTGCAGCGCATAAAGTTGGACATCGCCGCCCAAGGGGACTTTCCCACCTCCGGCGGAGATCTGATCTGGCAGAACGTGATTCATAAAAATCGGATGGACGTTCGTGGTCGGCAAGGCGAGATCGAACAAAGTAGGATTGCTGATCGGCCGGCGTGCTTGGGCGAACCCATTAACCGGTGCTGGTGCTGCCATTGTTAGCTCGGTGGCCACGCTGCCAGCGAAGGCGGCGGTGTGAAGAAGCCCTAGCATTCCGAAGGAGGTAATTGATTTGGTTTTCATAACGATGAAGATCAAACCTCATTTCCGCCGCGGCGCAGTTGGAATATCCAGCATTTTTTCCAACTACCGCTGGGCGCAGTGAATGAGGCGGGACTATCATGCGATAGGGGACATCCAATGAATTCCCTCAAAAACAGTTTTGCCCTAACTATAAATTAGTTGGGCAAAATCACTTTTGAACTCGTGGCTGCAGTTGAAGAGAAATACGGATGATCAACCGGGCGGCGTTAAGGCCGGGTTGGAAGCGGGACTTCTAAATGGACGGGTATCGCACTTAGCAATGAACCCGGACGATGCTGAGTGTGAAAAACTGAGTGCGGTATTGGCCACCTCCCAAGGTGACTTTTGTCACGAAAGTGTCACAATGCCCGCCAAGAAGGTCTGAAAAAGGGCACCCAAGTGCTGCACGCCAGTTGATTTGCCGTGGATCGGCGGATTTCACAATCGGGTCGTTGTGAACAATTCGTCACATTCCACTCATCCGTCGCTGGTGCAGCGGAGTCGCGATGGCCGCGGCCCTATCTCTTGATTGCGGAGAGTATGCCGCGACGAATCGTCAGGAAACCGATGGCGAGGATTGCTGAAATCGCTGCGAGAAGGGCGACACGGCGTGATCCCTCCCATGGTCCGTTCAAGCTGCTCCGCCGTGCCTCCTCGATCCTTCGCCGTGTAGATTCGATTTCCCATTTCGCACTCGCCTCCTCCCCCTCGCGGGCGCCCATGGCATCGAAGTGAGCGGTATCCATGACAATTTGAAATCCCTCCCGATGTGATTTCCACCACTGCCGCCACGCTTCCACTTGCGGCGTAGTGAGCGTCGATGTGGTGATGGGTTGATCGCTGTCTCTGGGCCATTGTTCCCGTGGAATATTGGATCTCCGCACCAGACTGAACATCGCAATATCCGCCCCACGCGTCAGGGTTTTGTGCTCGGTGGCAAGGATTTGACCGATGGTTTCCTCAGAACCCCACGCGCCGATGCCATACCCCCCGGTGTCCACACCGGATTGTTCGGCCAGGATGAGTTCTGGAACGGCGCTCGGATCCCTAGAGTCCTAAAATTTCCTCACCGCGACCTGCGCCTTCCAATCTTTCAATTTCCGTCCGCAGGGCTGCGGCATCCAAGCCAATCTCGACTTCATCGCGGGTCATTGCAACAACCGACAAGGCGGCCAAACCACTCGCAAAAACGATTTGCAAAATGCGATTCATAACATGTTTCTCGTGAAGAAACTGAATCTTAGTTAGAGAAAAAAGTCATTCGATGAGAGAAGGTGGGCGAATCGAGCATTGGATACAAAGACGACGAAGAGATCATCCTCCACTCGCATGACGGAGCGCAGCTTGAGCTTTGTTGTATTCGGCGACGAGCTCGAAATACGCGAGGCGGGCGAAGCTGAGGTCCTCCTCGGCGCGCAGGGTTTCGAGAACGCCGCCGACGCCAGTGGCGCCGCGATCGTGGGAGAGTTGGTAGGTTTTCTCGGTGGCATCGAGCAACTTGTTGACGGTCGCGAGGCGGGCATGGGTGGAGCGGACTTTGGCCATGGCTTCGAGGACCTCGCGGGTGATGCGGAGCCGGGCTTTTTCCAACAAGACGGATTCCTGGTCCTGCAAGGTCTCCGCGGTGGCGGTGCGGGTCTTATCAAAGATTCCACCGGGGCCGAAGCGCCAACCGATGCCGAGGATGACTTCCGAGGAGTTATCGAAATTCCCAGTGCTGCCGTTTTTTCCGCCGCCGAGGCCGCCGGTGGTGGCGCGGAGCGAAAGGTCCGGCATGAGTGGGCCTTTCACCGTGGCCTCGGTATCGAGACGGGCGGCTTCGAGCAGGGCCTCGCGGCTGCGTAGCTCAGGGCGGAGGTCGAGAGCACGGCTAACTTGCGAGGAGAGAGAAGCGTCCGGGGCCGTGAAATCGAGCGGAACGAGTTCGCTATCGTTTCCCCGGAGATCGAGGCCGTTAGGGAGGCGCAGCATTTCGCAGAGTTTTGCGGAGGCGAGTTGGATGTCTTCTAACGCCTTGCGGGTGGCGAGATCGTGGCGCAAGGCCTGGGCTTGGGCGCGGAATTGATCGGCCTCGAAGGCGACTCCGGCGGTGACGGCGGCCGTGACTTGCGTTTCGTAATCGTTGGCGAGCGATTTCGACTGCTCGTTCACCCGCATCGCAGCTTGGGCCTTGAGCAAATCGAAGTAGGTCGCACTGACTTCGGCGTGAAGATTCCGGCGGACGGCTTCGAGCGCGTGGCCGGCGGCGGTGGTGCGTTGTTTGGCGGCCAGGTTTTGATAGATCGCCTCGCCGAGACGAAGCTCTGCGACGACTCCGACACCCCCTTGATAGGATTGTTTGGAAACGTCGGTGATGTCTCCGACAATGTCCTGAGTGTTTCCATCGAGGCGGCGGTAGCCGGTGCCGATGGTGAACCAGGGGAAGAATTTATTCCGGATCTCGGCGTTTTTCGCTTCGGCCTGGCGCACGGTGTTGCGGGCTAACTCGACATCCAGGTTGTTCGCGCCGCTGAGCCGCAGGGCGGTGGCGAGATCGATGGTCTCCGCGCTGGCAAGAGCGGGAGCGAGCAAGGCGATGAAAAGGAAACGGCGCACGGTGGGAAAGGGGGGGTGGCTCACTTGGCGGTGGTGACCGCTTGGCCATCGGTGAGGGTGAGGTCGGTGAGGAGGATCAACGGTTCTCCGCCGGTTAGACCGCTGAGGATTTCAGCGTTCACAGTGTCATTGAAACCGGTAGTGACTTTGGTTTTTACCGCTTTTCCATCCTTGACGATAAAGACGGACGACGAGGTTTTTTCAACTAACAGCGCAGCGGTAGGAATCAACAGCGTGTCGGTGTGAGTCTCAGCGGCGAGCTGGACTTTTACGTAACTCCCGGCGAGTAGCTTGCCCTCGGGATTCGGCACATCCACTTCGACGGGCAGCGTGGCGCTGGGGGACTGGACGCTGCGTCCGTGACGGGAAACTTTCGCTTCGATGGGCGGAGTGCCGGCCTTGGTGATGATCCGGGCGAGCGTGCCGGGTTTCATGAATCCGGCTTCCTGCTCGGGCACGGGGACATGCGCGCGGAGGATCTTTAAATCAGCGATAGTGACGGTGGCTCCTTCATCGGTGGTGCCACCGGCGGGGATGAAAGCGCCGGGATCGGCGTGACGAGCGGTGATCGTGCCATCGAAGGGCGCGGTGATTTTCGCGTAGCCCAGCAACACTTCAGTGCGGCTGAGACCGGCTTCGGCGATGCGTTGGCGGCCTTCCGCGTCGTCGATGGATTGCGGCAGGACGAGGCCGGGAGCTTTGGCGCGGGCCGCCTGCAAGCGACTGAGTCCGGTGTTTGCAACCTCCACTTCCGCAACAGCCTTGATGCGGTCCGCTTCGAGTTCGGGGACTTCGAGCACGGCGATTTCTTGGCCTGCCTTGACCGTGTCTCCGGCATCCACCGTGATGGATTTCAAATGGCCGGCGACTTTCGCGTGGAGGATCGCGTGCTGGTTTGCTTCTAACCGCGAGGGGATGGTGACCCAGCGGTGGATCGTGCCCTTCGAGGTGGTGGTGACAGGCACGTCCGCCGCGGCGCAGGGCAGAGCGAGAAGAAGGAGCAGTGGAAACGGGCGCATGGCGGTGTGTTAGATTGATGAATGGAGTTCGCTTTCCTCGTCATCGGGATCGAGCGAGACTGAGGTGGTGCGTTTCCCGGCGAGAAGCGCGAAGAAGGCAGGTAGGATGAAAAGCGTGGCAATGGTGGCCATGGCCAGACCGCCGACCACCGCGCGTCCGAGTGGAGCCATTTGCGCGCCGCCGCCGCTGAGGTCGAGTGCCATCGGCATCATCCCGGCGATCATCGCAAAGGAAGTCATCAGGATGGGTCGCAAGCGGCTGACCGCGCCGCTGACTCCGCCCAACTTGGCATTACCACCATTTTTCCGGCGCTCGCGTTCGGCGAAGGTGACTAACAGGATGGCATTCGCGACCGCCACGCCCACGGCCATGATGCTACCAATGGCCGACTGGATGTTGAGCGTGGTGCCGGTTACTAACAAAACGGCAACAATGCCTGCCAGCACCGCGGGGACGGTGGACGTGACCGCGAAAGCGAGCCGCCATGATTGGAAATTTGCGGCGAGCAGGAAAAACAATACTGCGACGGCGATACCAAGTCCATTCGTGAAGCCGGATTTCAAGGCATCCAGCGTGGTGGATTGACCGCGCAGATCCACGGTCGTCTTGGCGGGTGGCGCACCGGCATCGGCGATGGCTTTACGCACCTTTGTTAGAATGCCGCCGAGGTCGATGTCGTGGTAGTTCGCGGTGATGGAAACGACGCGCACCATGTTGTAGCGTTCGTATTGGCCGACGGTGGTTTCCTTGCCGATTTTTGCGATGTTGCGAAGCAGGACCGGCGTGCCGCTGGAAGATGGGACAGGCATGTTGCCGAGGTCTTCGAGGGTCTTCGTTTCGGTTTGCGGGATCTGGACCTGGACGTTGTAGGAAACGCCTTTTGCTGGATCGCCCCAGAAATTCGCCTGGGTGAAACGGCTGGAGGTGGTGGCGGCGACCATGGCGCGGGTGACGTCCTGCATGTTCACCCCGAGTTGGCCGGCGCGTTCGCGATCGACGTCGATTTTCACCGATGGGAAATCGAGTTCCTGCGCGATCTGGGCGTCGCGCAGCTCGGGGATTTTTCGCAATTCCGTGAGAATCTTTTCGGCATGGCCGCGTGATACGGTGAGATCGGAGCCGCCGATGGCGACTTCGATGGGCGTGTTCGAGCCGAACGACATGACTCGGGAGGTGATGTCCGCAGGCTCGAAGGAAACGCGGAGTGACGGTAGCTCGTTAGAAAATGCGATGCGAAGTTTTTCCTGAAGCGCACCGACCACGATGCCGGAATTTCCCTTCAACTGGAAGGCGAGCCAGCCTTCTTCCGGGCCACCGTTCCAGAGGTGGATGAGGTTGACCGGATAGTTTGGCGCATGCACGCCGACGAGGCCCATGCTCAGTGCGACGTTTTCCTTGCCCGCCTCGCGGTCCACGATGGCGAGCACGGCTTTTGCGATTTCCTCGGTCTTTTCCACCTTGGTTCCGGCGGGTGCACGGAAGCGCAGGGCGAATTGGCCGGAGTCCGCGCGGGGGAAAATTTCCGAGCCCAGCCGTGGTGCCGCCAGCCAGATGAAGCCGATGGTCACTGCCAGATAGATCGGCGCAAGCAACCAGCGGATGGCGACGAGCGGCTTGAGAAATGCCCGATAGATTCCTGCCAGAGCGAATTCCTTTTCGCTCGCCTGTGGGTGATGGCGGAGTAGCCAAATGGAAAGCACCGGCACCAGTGTGGAGGAGAGCAGGTAGCTGGCGATCATCGCAAATCCGACGGCGAGCGCGAGTGGCTTGAAGAGCGCTCCTGCCGCGCCTTCCATGAAGAAGGCTGGGATGAACATCGCGAGAATACAAAGCATGGCGAGCAATCTCGGCCCCGCTGTTTCGCGGATGGCATCGGCGGCGGCGCGGGCGGGAGAGGCTCCGGCGGCAAGGCGGCTGTGGATGTTTTCAATCGCGACAGTCGCCTCGTCCACCAGAATGCCGACGGCGAGCGCGAGGCCGCCGAGTGTCATGAGATTCACCGATTGCCCGGAAATCCATAATGCAAAGGTGGCGGCTAACAGCGACAGCGGGATGTTGATAATGACGATGAACGCACTGCGGAAATCGCGCAGGAACAGCAAGACCATCAGCCCAGTTAGAATTGCGCCGAGGCCCGCTTCCTTCGCGAGTTCCTCGATGGAATGCCAGACAACGGGCGATTGGTCGAACTCGTAGGATACCTTAATATCGGCGGGCAGTGCGGCTTGGAATTTTCCCATGTTCGCTTTTACTTGGGAAACCACGGCCAGCGTGGATGCCTCGGCGCGCTTCGTGACCGGGATGTAAACGGTGCGTCGGCCATTGACCAAGGCGTAGGAGGTCACAAGGTCTGCGCCATCGCTCACGGTGGCCACATCCCTAACAAAGACCGCGCCTTGGGCTTCGGAACGCAGCGGGACATCGGCCAGCTCCGCAGGTTTTCCGACGATGGCATTGGTCGGCACGATCGGGTAGCTGTCACCGAGATTCATGTTTCCGGATGGGGAAATCACGTTGGCCTTGGCGATGGCGGAAACGACCTCATCTGGAGTTAAACCACGGGCACGGAGGCGATCCGGATCCACGCTCACCACGATGGTCCGCGCGGAGCCACCGAAGGGCGGTGGCGCGGAAACTCCAGGCAAAGTGGCAAACATCGGACGCACCTTGTTCAGCGCCTCATCCTGCATCTGGCCCATCGTGCGCTCCGGATTGTCGGTCGCGAAAGTGAGATAACCGACCGGCACCGACCCAGCATCGAAGCGGGTGACAAAGGGATTCGGCGCACCGGCCGGCATGAAGGCGCGAGCACGATTCACGTAGGCGATCGTTTCCGCCATCGCCGCTGCCATGTCGGTCCCGGGGTGGAACTGGAGCTTCATGATCGAGGCTCCCTGAATCGTCTTCGATTCGACGTGCTCGATATTCGCAATGTAGAGGAAATGGTATTCGTAAAAATACGTGAGATAGGATTCCATCTGCGCCGCATCCATGCCGCCATAGGGTTGGGCGACGTAAATCGTGGGAATGCCCAGCGGTGGAAACACGTCGCGCGGCATTTTTTTCAACGCAAGCATCGCCCCCAGCGCGATGGCGAGAACGACGACAATGACCGTCAGCGGGCGGCGGAGGAGTGAGCCGGAAATGGAAGTCATTCGGATGTCAGGAAAACTTCAGCGTGTGGTTCGTTCCGCGTTCACGCCATCGGAAAATCCTGAAGATTCGTTCAGGAAGCGGGAAGTGCGATTCGGAAACAACTGCCGCCGGTCGCGGGGGATTCGAGTTCGATTCTGCCGCCGTGCTGCTCGACGAACAATTTTGCGATGGCGAGGCCAAGGCCGGTGCCGCCGTCGGCGCGAGAACGGGATTTGTCGATCCGGTAGAAGCGTTCGAAGATTTTTTCGCGGTGCTCTGGGAAGATGCCTGGACCCTGGTCGATGATTTCAATGATGACCTCTCCTTCGCGATTGACGGTTTTGGCGCGGATGAGGGAATCCGGCGGGCCGTGACGGATGGCGTTGTGGAGTAGGTTGGTGATGGCTTGGCGGAGGAGGACGCGGTCGGCTTGGAGGGGCATTTCCGCTTCGGCGGTGATTTCGATGCGTTGGTTTTTCTCGGTGGCAAGCACTTCCAATCGCTCGCAGACTTCGCGGATGAGGTCGTCCAGCGCGAATGTTTCCCGGTGCATTGGGAGGCGTCCGCTTTCGGCGCGGGCGAGCAGGAGAAGGGTGTCGGTCAGGTCGTTGAGGTGTTGCGCTTCCTCTAACATGCTGCCGATGGTTTCGCGCAGCTCGTCGGTGGATCGTTCCTCGCGCAGGGCGACTTCGCCGACGCTGCGCAGTGCAGTTAGAGGAGTGCGGAGTTCATGGGAGGCATCCGATGTGAAGCGTTTGAGGGCATCGAAGGAGGACTCGATGCGTTGCAGCGTGTCGTTGAAAACCGTGGCGAGCTGGCCGAGTTCGTCGTGTGGATTCGGATTCGGCAGGCGGCTGCCGAGTGAATCCGAGGTGATGCGGCGCGCGGCCGCGGCCATATCTCCGACCGGG
>JBBQDJ010000065.1:0-11633 GCA_038319595.1 Verrucomicrobiales bacterium | reverse complement strand
GCGGCGATAAACGATCGCTCGGTCATTCATCCAGGAACCGAACACGGCACCGGCGGCACCGCGCAGCTGATCCCATGGATCGCTCGGGAAACTCTTGCCGGTGCGCTTCTTGACGAGAGCCTTGAAACGCTTGACGAGTTCCTTCTGGTCATCGGCGGTTAGATCGGAGTCAACGATGTCCTTGCCATACTTGTCGTGCTTGAAGGATTCGATTTCGACTTCGAATGGTTCGTGATCTTCGCCTTCCTCTTTTTGTACGCCGAGAACGACGTCGCCATACATTTGGACGAAACGACGATAGCAATCCCAAGCGAAGCGCTCGTTCTTGGTGACGGCGGCGAGGGAAAGGACGGTCGCGTCATTGAGACCGAGGTTGAGGATAGTGTCCATCATGCCCGGCATCGAGTCACGCGCGCCGGAGCGGACGGCCACGAGAAGTGGCATGCCCTTGGCGTCGCCGAACTTCGAACCCATGATTTTTTCCATGTTCTTCACACCGGCTTCCATCTCCGCTTGGAGAGAGATCGGGTAAGTACGCTTGTTATCGTAGAAGTAGGTGCAGACCTCGGTGGAGATCGTGAATCCCGGAGGCACTGGCAGACCGATGCGGGTCATTTCAGCGAGGTTGGCGCCTTTGCCGCCGAGAAGGGGCTTCATGCTGCCATTGCCGTCAGCTTTACCGGCTCCCCAGTTGTAAACGTATTTGACCTTCTTGTTAGAGATGGTCTTCTTCGCTGCGGATTTTTTAACCGCGGACTTGGCGGCTATCGGAGCGCTCTTCTTGGCTGCTGGTTTAGCTGCCTTCTTTTTGGTTGCCATCGTTGTGGTGATATCGAGTTTGAGCATTGATCGCTGGGAATCCGGAAATTCATTAACCCGGCCCAGCACAAGGCGCGGGAGGCTATGCAGGCGGCCTAGGGGTGTCAATGAAGCAGTTGCCCGAAAAACACGGGTTTTCTGGCGTGAAAACACCCCCTCAAAAAGCCATCGGATACCGCTGATTAACGGAGTCCGCGGAGCAACAACTCGGCGTTGGTTTTCGTCGCCTTGAGATTACTCAGCAAGGTCTCGATCGCATCGCCAATGGGCAGGCCGGCAAGTTGCTTGCGGATGTCGACGACCTTCAGGAACTCATCGGGATGATAGAGCCTGTCGTCATTTCGGGTGCCGGATTGCGGGATATGGATCGCGGGGTAAACCCGGCGTTCAGCGAGCTCGCGGTCAAGGCGGACTTCCATGTTTCCAGTGCCCTTGAACTCCTCGAAAACCACGTCGTCCAGACGGCTTTCCGTTTCCACCAACGCCGTTGCGAGGATGGTCAATGAGCCACCTTCCTCAACGTTGCGGGCAGTGCCGAAGAACTTGCGGGACTTCTGCAATGCCACCGGGCTAACACCTCCCGAGCCGATAGGCCCGCCCTGCATCGCCGAGTTGTGGCCCCGCGCAAGGCGGGTCAGACTGTCCAGCAACAAAATGACATCCTTGCCCATCTCAACGAGCCGCTTGGCACGCTCGATCACGAGATCTGCCACCTGCGCATGACGCCGTGGTGATTCGTCAAAGGTGGATGCGAAAACCTGGGAGCCAACGGTTTCCTCAAAATCCGTAACCTCCTCCGGCCGCTCGTCGAGCAACAGGATGATCAGCTCCGCGTCCGGATGATTTTTACGGATCGACCGGGCGATCTGTTTGAGCAGAATGGTCTTTCCGCCGCGGGGAGGCGCCACGATGATCCCCCGCTGGCCCTTGCCTAACGGGGCGATCAGATCGATCGCCCGCACACCGAGAAAATCCACCCCCTCACCCTCCAGATGGATGCGTTCATCGGGGAAAAGCGGAGTCAGTCGGTCGAACTCCTTGCGCGGTTGGAAATCGGCCACTGGCATGCCCGCGACCTCAATCACCACATATCCTGATAGATACTTGTCACGTTCGCGGGGGGCACGGACCCGGACCTTGATCGACTGACCGACGCGCAGACCGTGGTCCCGGAGCAGATTCGAACTGACGTGAATGTCGTCCGGGCCGGGCCGGAAACTTCGTTGTGGATCCCTTAACATCGCGAAGTTGTCCTTCGCCTGTTCGAGAATGCCCTCGCAAACCAGACCGGCTCCTTCATGACCGTAGAAACAGAGGAGTTCGTAAACCAGTTGGCTCTTTGGAATCCCCCCCTGGATCCTCGCGGGTACCGTCTCCGCCATTGCCTGGAGTTCGGCGAGTGTTTTCAACCGGAACTGGTTGATGTCGATAGATGCGGGAAGCGGTGGAAGTTCGGCAACGCCGGCGGTCACCGGGGTTTCCACGGATTCGGATTCGTTAGGTTGGGTCATGGGGAAGGATTGGGAAAAGCGGCGGATCTGGGAGCGCAGGACGGCGGGTGGACCTTCGTTCCAAAAAACCATGTCCGCCCGGGACATTTTTTCCTGAATGGGAAGTTGCGCAGCGAGGATGGACTCGATCATGAGGTCATCGAAACCGCTGCGAGCCTTGAGCCGCTGGATCTGGGTGGAACGGGAAGAAGCGACAACGAGCACCTGCGTTTGACCGAAATCGAATCCTTTCTCAAACAAGAGCGGAACGTCTGCCACGAATAATTCCGCCCCCCGTGTAGCAGCACGTTCCCGGGAATCAAGACATTCCTGCTGCACCCGCGGATGAAGGATTGATTCAAGCTTCAAACGAGCCGCTTCATCCGAGAAAACGCGTTCGCGCAGCAAGCTGCGATCCACCCGGTGGCGGGAGTCAAATGCCTCTGCGCCCATGAAAGCGGCAATCAATCCGGCCACCTCCGGATCCGACTCCAACAAGGTATGAACCGAGGCATCACAATCGAAAATCTCGACCGAGGGCAGATATTGACGGAGAAGTCGGCAAAATGTCGATTTCCCCGGAGCGATTCCGGCCGTCAATGGCACTACCCTCATGACTTGATGAATCCGCAGCAATCCGGTCGTATCAAGCATATAACTTGGTAGCCTCCAGTAAAACAAAAAGCGGGCGAAGGATTACTCCTCCGCCCGCGTTGTGATTGGTAGCGCCGCCGCTTATTGCGGAGGCAATTCCGGAAGCACTCCGGTGTCACCCATGCCACCGACGGACACCGGCATCGGGGCCGCCGCAGCATCGGAACCACGCAAAGGACGACCGGTCGCATCGATGATCTGAGCCGTCACGAAGATGATCAGGTTGCTCTTGATGCGGTTTTCGGACTTCGATTGGAAAAGCCGTCCGATGATCGGGATGTCTCCCAAAATCGGCACCTTGTCCTCGACGTTCTGGACATCCTCGCGGATCAGACCACCCACCGCAACGGTATAACCGTCATAAATGGTGAGGGCCGTGTTGACCCGGCGAGCCGAGAAGACCGGCATTTCAATGCGGTTCTCTGTGATGACCGAGGTCACCGGATTACCGAGTGCGTCCGTGCCTGGCGATTGAATCGGACTTCCATAGTTGATGAAGCCTTCGAATTCGACGATTTCAGGAACAAAGCGAAGATCGATCACGAAATCGTTCTCTGCGATGGTTGGCTCGATTTCCAACGTGACACCCGTGTTGCGGGTGTCGAACGCGGTCGGAGTCGCCGGAGTGACAGGGAAACTGCCACCACCGCCACCGCCTATGCCGCCGATGCCGCCACCGCCGTTACCGTTGGTTTGGCCCACGCTGTTCGGAAGTTCCGGGGGTTCGTATTCAGTCGGGTAGATAAACTCACGGATGATCTCGATCGTCGCCTTCTGACCGGATTTCGCCGTCACGGAAGGAGCGGTCATCAGGTCGGTGCCCTTCTTCTGGGCAAGTCCGCGCATGATCATCTGCACCTGACCATCGGAGAAGAGGCCGGTGAGCGCCAGGATGCCGGGTGCGGCGTTGGCCTGCTGGGCCGTCCGGTTCGGATTGTTCAGAATCGCGTCGATGCTGTTGCGGTTGACGGCTTGGTCACCGGTGCGGAGACCATTGGTCACGCCGAACTGGGTAAACTGCCTTGGGTCAGCAGGAACTCCGTTGATTGAGGTGCCATTGACCGGGCTGATGAAATCGGCACCAGTCCGGCCAACTTGATTGCCACGAGTACCACCACTGGCGAACACTTGGTTCGAAAGACCAACGGCGCTGACGATCCAGTCGAATCCGAGCTCGTCGTTGTTTTCTTGGGAAATTTCGACAAACTTGGTGGTGATTTTGACCTGCTTCGGCTTGCTGCTGCCGATGGTCTGCACGAGCTGCTCGACTTTATCGAGTTCCGACGGGGTGTTGGTGACCAACAGCACACCGGAGTTGCTCAGCGTGGCTGAGCTGCTGTCTGCGAAGTTGATGCCAGCGCGCTTCAGAAGATCCAGAATCGGCGGCCGGGCGGTTAGCTTGGCAGCCCCACCGGCAGCCGTCGCCGAGGCGAACGGATCCGCGTCGGCAGCCGCGCCACCTTCAGCACCGCTGTCAAGTGATCCTTGGAAGTCTGGTGGAACCCGGAAGGTCCGAGTGAAGATATCTTCACCGGTTTCAGTCTGAGGCACCAAGGTGACCGCGAAATCATCGACTTTATAGCGGAGCTTCGTTTGGTCGCAAATGTATTTCAGCGCGACGGCGAGAGGGACGTTACGGATACGGAGTTCCTTGACCCGAAGGGCACCTGGGTCACTGACCACTCCGGGAAGTGCGGCTTCGGCACCCGGCAAGCCGGCATCGGCACCGGCATCGGCAGGTCCGGCAGCCCCACCGGGACGTGGACGGCGAATGACGAAATTGACGCCCTTCTTGGCCGGGTCAAGCTCGGTAATGTCCAGCTCGGCCGCACGCAGACGAAGGAAATCGATCGCTTCCTCGACGCTCGTATCCTCGAAATCGATCCGCGGAATCACGATGCGGCGCAGTTTCTCGGTGATGTAGGCGACTCCGTCCGTCACATTGCCGGAACCGAAGTTGTCAGGACCAAGAACCGGAGCATCCGGTGGAACCGAAAGCTCCCAAGCCGCGTCCACTTGGCTGAGAAGTTCCGCACGGGTGTGGTCGTAAGCAGCCCGATAATAATCGGACCTCGCTTGGGCAACGCGCTCAAGCCCACGGCGGGCGGCCGTGTTGTAGGGGTCGATGCGGATGACATTTTCATACTCGCGCTTGGCATCGTCATACTTGCCGAGATTGAAATTCCCTTCTGCCGTGTAGAGCGCGCGGCGCACTCTATCGATGTTCTGGGTGTGTTCGAAAGTAAGGGCCGGGTTGGTGCGGATTGGATCATCCAAGTAACCCAGTTCGCGCTTCGCATCGGCATTATCGGGATCCACCGCGAGCACTCCTTCGAGCAGCGTGCGGGCTTCGGCATACTTGCCGACCTTGCGATGCTGCATCGCCAAAGCAACGCTGGCATCACTGAGGTGCGCAATGTAACTCTGGCGGCGATCCGAGACCATCGGCGCGTCCGGAAGACGGTCGAGAGCCTGCTTATATTTGTCGACAGCTTGCTGGTAGTCTCCCTTCGCGTAGGCGGCGCGGCCTTCAGCCAAAAGCGCATCCCCCTCGGTCACCGCATCTTGGCGGCGGATCATTTCACGTTGGGCGAGGCCGCTGAGGCCGGAACCACCACCTTCGCCGGCGGTGGCAACCGTTACGGTGGCAGGCATGGAAGATGCCACGGCCATCAACGCGAGGGCGGAGCGACTGGAACGATACATGGGCGTTTTTTGCATAGTGAGCTGAGGTGTTCTGGCGTTGTTTTCGAGTTTTGGAAAGCGATTTTTTGGCGGAAATTATTCGGTGATCGTTGGCAAGCTGCCCTTGGGGATGACGATCGGCTTGGCCTTGCCATCGACGTCTTCGATGGTGATCGAAGCAGGCGTGACCTCCTTCAATCGATAATTCTTCTTGGGACCATCTGGAGGGAGGCTGAAGGTGGTGTTCTCCTCCACCTTGAATTCCTTGCCATTCAATCCCAGAGCCTGGAGCGACAGCACCGCGGTGCGGTCATATTTCGCATACTCTCCTTTACCCTGATCATTCAATGGTGCGGGAAATTCATAGATCGTGCCTTTTTTGTTAGCGCGTTGGTCCTCGATCCTAACGATGGTGACTTCGCTTTCGGCTTTCGTCCTTGGATTCATCACTCGACGCACTTCCGACCCTAGCAACTTGAATCGTTCCTGCATGGACCCGGCAGGGAAGAACAGCTCACCGGGAGCGATCATGTTGGCGGCACCGGTCTTGTTGACTCCGCGCTTGGAATCCTCGTAGGTGAATGGAAATTTCCCTTCACTTCCGTAGCCTGGACGGATCACCCAGGCGAGGCTTTCGTCACGGACATACATCAGCTTCGCGATCAGCGATGGAACCTCCTTGGAGTCGTTAGGATCAGTCTTCGCCGTATATTCTTCCAGATTGGAGAAGCCGTCTGAATCCGGATCCCTCGCAGGAGAATCCCCAAAGCCCGGGTCGAGGCGGTGCTCGATCCACCAGAGATTCGGGATTGGCGGATGAACCGGTGGGGTACCGGGATCCAAGAGGTCGATCGGTTTGTCCGGAGCGGTGCTTGAGACAAACAGGGGAATTCCCGTGAACAAGTCCACCGAGCGCTGCTCGGCAGTCGATGCTTGGGTCCAGCTCCGGTCGATCTTCATCGAGGCCTTCGCTTTGGAAATGAGATCTGCGTCGCGGACCGCAGTGGAGGAGTTGCCACCTCCCTTGAGGACCGAGGTGAAATCGGCCTCCACGCCACCGAACTTGGACCATCCAAGATAAGCGAGCCCCAAGGCGACGGCAACGGCTCCACCAAGGGCGGCTTTTTCGTAGTTATTTGCGAACCAAGACATGGTTTGAAATGAGGCGTTCGAAGGGTTTAAGGGAGTTTCTTCGAGGGAAGAAATTGAAGAACATCGAGGCGAAGGAAAACTTGGAGTTGTTCGTTACCCAAAACTTGGGAAAGGATACGGCTGGAGTCAGCCGGCTTCGGCTCAGGTGTGGCGTCGGCGGGCTTGTCGGCGGGAGCAGGCTCTTCACCCGGCAGCACGAACCCAGAGAAAGCACCACCGGCAGCGGCTGGCTTTGCGGCGGGCTTGTCAAACTGGGCGTCGGCAGCACGAGGCGGCTCTTTTTTCTGGTACATAATCCGTACGGTTCGGACGACGAAGTATTCGTTTTCGGCTTTGTTCAGCGCAGTGAGGAAATCACGAACAGATTTTTCCGGTCCGATGAAGGTGACTTCCAACGGGAAGGCCCTTGCGACCGAGTCCCCCGCCGCAAAGGACTGGCCGGATTCCTCCGGTTGTTCCTGACGATAGAAATTTTTGAGTTCGGTCGGCTTGGCTTTGGCCAGAATCAGCATCAAATCCTTGATGGTGCCGAGCTGATAATCAAGGATACCAGTTGAATTACCCGAAGCCAGTTTGTCCTTATACTTTTCAAATCCAGCGAAAAATGGCTCTGGAACCGCCACTCCACCTTCCTGAAAAGCAGTCCGGATATCGGCATTCGCCGCGATCAGGCGATTGGTGAATTCCTGCGGGGAGACGTTCTTGATTTCCGTTGGCCGGAATTTCTGGAAGTCAGCTTGAAGAGACTCCACGGACTTCCGATAATCCTCGATGGCCTTGCGCTTGGCGTCCCGGTATTCAGTTTTCGGATAGAGCGGACCTTGCTCATAGCCGGAAGCCTCGGACATGGAGGCATCGAATTCCGATTTCGCGGTTTCATAACGGCCCGCACCTTGCAAGCCCACCACGTAAAGCAGAATCGCTCCTGCGAGGGTCCCGCCACCGAGGGCGGCCAAAAACTTGTTTTCCTTGATCCAACTCATAATTCAGATGGCAAAATGTTGATCAATGTCACTTGACGGCGACCTCGCGGGCCAAGGGCAGGGTGATTTCAAATGGGAAGCCCAGTTCTCCTGGCTTGCCCGCAACGGTGATGTCCAACACCCGGTCGTCGCTGAGAACGAGGTCCGGACCGCCTTTGGGGTTTTTCACTTTGAATTGGAAGCTACCGGACTTCTCCCGGAGATTCTTCAGAAGCTCGGAAACCACGTTCTGGCCTTGGTTCTTGGAGGTCTCCCGCCAGAAGCCCTTGATGCGCACGGCATTGGCGGTGACCTGCTTCGAAGGCGCCGCAGTCCCGGGTTTGCCCTTCACGGGGGCAGCAGCCTCTTCGATCCTGATGTCTGATAGCGAAGAAGCACCGTAAGTCGCTGCGGCAAAATCTGCTTTGACGACCGACCTGCCGGATTTCGTGTTTGATTTGGGCGCGGTTTGATTTTCGGCAAGTGGATCATATCCGGACAATGGTTCAAGATCCACGACCCAAACGGCCTCACTGGCGAACGCGCCGCGCACTTCTCCGAGCAGATCCATCCAGAAAGCATGGTCCGACTCGGCGCTGGTAAAGCCAGAGGCGGTCTTGTTGAGGACTGCCTCGCTTTTCAACAATTGGTCGATTTCCTCCTTCGGCTGTTTCAGGGAAGCCCGCTGATCCTCCATGCGGTTCCCGAATTCCTTCGCTCCCGATGCCGCGAGATTTTGGAAAACAGCCCATCCGAGCACTCCCAGTAGCAATACTGCGGCCGCGCCGATCAGGAAGGGCTTGCGACGGTCGGCAGCCCTCGATTTCTCAACGATTCCCGGAACGAGATCAATGTTAATGGTGGACTTGCCGATTCCCCGCAGGCCGAGGCCGACGAGTTCTCCCATCAGGTGGCCTTCGCGCTGAATCACTGCGGGATCGACCCCTTTGCCGATGGTGATATTTCCGACCGGATTGAAGTATTCGACCGGGAGATTGAGCTTCTCTTGGAAAAACTCGAGGGTGTAAGGAAGATTCGCTCCGCCGCCGGCGAGAAGAATGCGCCGGGGAGCATTTCCACCATGTTGGGCGCGGTAATAGTTGGTCGTCCGCGCGATCTCCGCAGGAATCCGGGTCAGTGCGTTGCGGATCACCATCGCAAGAGCGGCCACCGCCTCGTCCATCTGTTCGGTATGGCCGCCGCCAAGCGCGACGAGGCCATTGGAAATCTTCTGATGCTCGGCTTCCATGAAGGGAATGCCGTATTCCTTGGCGATCGCCGCCGTGACCGCGCTGCCGCCAATGGCAATGCCGCGGGTGAAAAAACGGCGACCTTCGATGTAAAGGAGATTGCTGGTCTTCGCTCCAATGTCGATGAGCAGGATCGGCTCTTCCGGGTTGCCGTAAATGGCGCGGAACGAATTGTAGATCGCCATCGGCGCCACATCGACCTCGGAAGTCCCGAGATTCGCATCGTTCACCGCTGAGTTGACTTCATCGAGCGCGTCGGCCTTGATGGCAACGATGACGACTTCTTTTTCATCCGCCCCTTCGATCAGTTCGTAATCCCAAACCACTTCCGCCAAGGGGAAGGGAACATGCTGTTGGGCCTCGAAGGTGACCAGTTGCTCGATGTTATCCTCCTGCAGCGGCGGCAGCTTCACGAAACGCGTGAAGACCGACTGGCCAGAGATCGCGTAACGGACCTTGCTGCCACCCAACTTCAAGCGGGTGGTGAGATCCGCGATGGCCACCCGGGATTGGGAAATCCTCGATGACTCAAGCGCGGGATCGGCAAGGATGGTTTCCGAATCATAGGCTTTCAGAACCAAGCCGCCATTTTTCGATGCCTCGAAAACGGCCATGCCGATGCGTTGAGATCCGATGTTGAGTGCGACGGTGGTCTGGTTTTCAGCCATGATGCGATAGAGATAAAAAAGCGGTTTTCGAGGAAATCTGCAACGCCCCCGGTTCAGCGACGTTCTGTGGCAACCTCTGCATAGCGATCCCACCACATGTTGCTAAACGGAGTTTCAGACTTTTTCAGCAGTGGCGGACTATCGGTGCGGGAAAGGTTCGGAGACGTCCACCAACCGGCTTTGCCTTTGCTAGTCTCCTCGACTTTTTTCTCGCCGTTCACTAGGACTTCGTAGCCGACGTATTCGACCGCCCCCTTACCGCCCTTGTCGCTGCCGGTGAGACTTTTGATGGAGCCTGGCGATAGGTAAACCGAGCAAAAAATCGCTTCATCCAAGGGAATATTCACATACTCAATGTCCTTGGTCAGCAACATCATCGTCCCGGGTTTTTCCGGATTTTTCACCGCGATGTACCACTTTACGGTGATTTTCTCACACGTCTTTGACTTGGGCTCGGGCGAGAGGGAAATCTTGAGGCTGGCCTCGATCTCCAGCCAATCTTTGGGCTTGAAGCTTTTTTGTTTGCCGCCGGAGAACTCGGGCGAAGGAAGATCGTCGAACACCGGTTTCTCGCCAACGACTTTGGAGGCTTGGCCATAGGCGCTGCCGATCGAGAGGGCGGCGATGAGGGCGGAAGCGGCGACTGAGAGGGAATTTCGGAAGAGGACGTTCATGTGGAGCGGGTTTAGGAAGAACCTAGGGAAGTGCATTTCGGGTTGACCAGAGAAAATGACGATTTCCTGATAAAAATTCGAAAGAAGTAAATACAGCCGGGATCCACCCGCTTCACAAGCATTTGACTCGCGGCCCTCTGGCACGCTTCACTTTGGCATGGCTGCAGCGGAAATTCAGTGGGGTGACGGATCCACCCATGTGGTTGGAAGCCTCGGGGGAACGGAGGATTTGCGCGATTTGACTCCGACCGAGGTTCGAGAATCCTGTGATGTGATCGAAATCCGGTTGGATCTTCTGCTGGCGGAAACCGGTGGAATCGAGCTGGCCCATTGGTCTCATTTGGCGGGTTTCCCTCTGCTTTTCACGGCTCGCCGCGCCGATGAGGGCGGCGCGGGATCCTTGGATGCCGGCTCGCGGGCCGCGCTGCTGATGGAAATTGTGGATGACGCCGCGCTGATTGACATCGAAGTCGCCAGCATCGGGGAAATGGCATCGCTACTGGACGTGCTGCGCGGTCGCCGGATCCCTTGGATCGCATCGTATCACGATTTCAACAAGCTCCCTGATGCCGCCACTTTGAAGAAGGCGGAGCGTCTCGCGATTGAAGCCGGAGCCTCGGTGTTCAAGGTCGCCGCGATGCTCGGTTCCCCGCGGGATCTGGCCATCCTGGCCGAGTTCCAAATGGCCGACCATGACATCCCCGTTTCAACGATGGGCATGGGCCCTCTGGCACCCGTTTCCCGATTGTTATGCGCACAGGCCGGCAGTGTCCTGAACTACGGATACCTTGGAAAAACCGCCACCGCGCCCGGCCAGTGGGACAGCACCTTGTTGAAAACCGCGATTCAGCGGCTTGTATCTATCAAAAACTAACACCATCTATCCGATCACTTCCACCGGCGCGTCAGGCAGTGCCTTGAGGAAAGCTTGGCCGTAGCGTTTCGTTAGAATGCGGTTGTCCAGGATGCACACCAGCCCCTTGTCCCGCTCCGTGCGGATCAAGCGTCCGACACCCTGCCGCATTTTCAGAATCGCCTCAGGCACCGAATACTCCATGAACGGGTTTCCCCCAGCCGCCTCGATCGCCTCCAGCCTCGACGCCGTCAGCGGGTGATCCGGCACCGCGAATGGCAAACGGGTCACCACCACGTTGGAAAGCGCCTCGCCCGGCACATCGACACCAGTCCAGAAACTATCTGTCCCGAAGAGCACGCTGTGAATGTCGTTGCGGAACTCCTCGATCATCCGGTGCCGGGGCAGGCCGTCACCCTGGATCAG
>JBBQDJ010000064.1:0-11749 GCA_038319595.1 Verrucomicrobiales bacterium | reverse complement strand
CCGCTCGTAGCGCTCGGCTAACAGCGTGAAGAGCACTTCCATTTCCTCCCGGCTTTGCTGGACGTAACCAATGTCGTCTAAGATGAGCACGTCGAAACGGTCGAGTTTCTTGAGTTCCTGCTCCAACCGCAGGTCGCGTTTGGCGGCTAACAACTGCCCGACGAGCTTGAACGTGGGCCGGAACAACACCCGTTTCGAATGCCGCAGGATGAGCTCCCGCCCCAGTGCTGCTAGGAAATGCGTCTTGCCGCGGCCGGGCAGTCCGAAGGCCAGCACGTTGACCGAGCGCTCGACGAAACTCCCTTCTATCAGCGCTGACAGTTGTTTGCGCACCTTGGCGGGCAGCATCGTTTCGTCGAGTGTGCTGAGCGTCTTGGTCTCGGGCAGGCCGGACTCCGCCAGCAAGCGCACGGTGCGCTTCTGGGAGCGTTCCACCGCCTCGCTCTCGCACAAGTGGCGCAGCACTTCGCGATGGCTCCAGCCTTCTTTCTCAGCGCGTTGCATCACCTCTTCGTATTGTCCCGCCATGGTCGCCAGGCAAAACGAACGCAGCATCATCACCGTCGGATCGGGTGAAGCGCTCATATCGCCACCTCCTTTTTCCTTGATAGATCGGCCGCCGCATCCTGCTCCCCGCCACCTAGCAGATCGTCATAGTCTGATAGACATACTTCCAATGGTTTCCGCTCGCGCCACTCCCGCTTCTGATCCCGCCAAGTTTCTAGCATGTCGCGCACCTCCTGCGCATTGATCGCCGGTTTCATCGCTCCAAACAACTGTTCCAGCGCGTTTTCCACTGCCGTCTGCCCCTCGTCCGCCGCCACTTTCAGGATTTCCAGATAACGCCGATCCGCATCTTGACCCGTGCGCTCCAAATGATCGTAGGCTGCCCGGTAGACCGGCGCAGGAAACATTTCCTCGCGCCAGCGGTATCCCGCAAAGGCCCCCGGCTTGCGCAGCAAATGACCGATCACGTGGCGGAAATCGATCACCACGCCGCGATCGCCACGATTCAGTGGAAGTTGCGCCACCTCCTGCGATCCGGCTAACAGCACGATCCGGTTCTCATAAATCCGAGCTAACAGTTTCGCGCCTATCAGCCTGCTGGGAACCGAATACCTCATCTTGCGCACCCGGATCGTGCTGTTATTGCCCACCGTCACCATCAGCTCGCGGTAGTCCGCCAGCTCGCCGAAAGTCCTTTCGCCCATCGCCGCGAGTTCCTCGGTCAGCCGCGCCGCACGCAGCCGGTTGGCCGCTTCCAGCACTTCTATCAGGAAACGATCGTAGTCCTCCCCGCTGGCAAAATCCCGGCTCCCCCGAAGTAACAGATGCTGGCGGATGCGCCGTTTCAAATGCCCGTGGCTGCTCTCGCACGACCCGTTTTCCTGCGGTCGGCCCACATTGATCGTGCGCGGCTCGATGCTGAAATGCGCGCAAATCGCCAGATACTCCTCGTTGAATCCGCGCTCCGCAGCGCCCCGTTTCAACTGATGGGTCGCCGTAGAAGAATGGTCTGTTAGTATTTCCCGCGGCACCCGGCCCAGCCGATCCAGCGTCGCCTTCAAGCCGCCGCGCAGCGACAGCGCCGACTCGCTATACGCCCTAACCGCCCACTCCCAATTCGAATACGGCAGCACCGCATGGAACTACTTGTGCGCGTAAACCTTGCCCTCGATCGTGATTCCCACGCCGCCCATATCCGTCCAATCCACTAACAAAAGATCCCAGACAAATTAACAAAAGATCCCAGACAAATAGGAAGAAAAAGCTGGGCAAAAGGATTTCAGGCGCTAGGATTCGGGAATGAGCAGAAAACGGTGGACAGTGACGGGAGCGGAAGCGGGATCAAAACCGGCAATTTTTCATTGTGTTAGCCGAGTCGTGGACAGAAAATTCGTGTTCGAGGCTGCGGAGCGGGAACATTTCAGGATGTTCATGCGGATGTATGAAAATTTCAGTGGCTGCCGGGTTCTGTCGTATTGCGTGATGTCGAATCATTTTCACATTCTGCTCGAAGTGCCGCCGATGCCAGTGGGCGGGATTTCCGACGAGGCACTGCTGAAGCGACTTTCAGCGATCAATAGCGAGGCATTTGTCGCGGGTGTGGCGAAGGAGCTGGAAGAGGCGCGGACTCAGGAAAGAGCGGATTGGGTGACGGAAATCCATGCGCGTTTCACTTACCGGATGCACAACCTCAGTGAGTTCATGAAAACCGTGCTTCAGCGCTTCACGCGGTGGTTCAACCGCACCCACCAGCGCAGCGGAACTTTGTGGGAGGAGCGCTACAAAAGCGTGATCGTCGAGAGTGGCGAAGCGGCACGGACGATCGCGGCTTACATTGATTTGAATCCGGTGCGGGCCGGGATGGTGTCCGACCCGGCGGAGTATCGCTGGAGCAGCTATGGCGAGGCGATAGGCGGCGGAAAAAAGGGCAATGGCAAGAATGCGCGGGAGGGGCTTGTTAGGGCGATGATGTCGGCCAAGGGAGTCGGATTTGAAGCGGAGAAATGGCCGGATGTCTCACGGCAATACCGCCGCTTGATGGGCATGGCGTTGGAGCGGAAATCCATGAAAGCGGAGGTGGATTCGAAGGCGAAGGGGTTGAAAACGAGGAACACGGCCGAGGCATTGGAAAGCGGTGATCATGAAACGGTGTTGTTAGAGCTGGGCGTGGCGAAGATGCTGCGTTGCCGGGTGCGTTATTTCACGGACGGCGCGGTGATCGGCAGCAAGGAATTTGTGAATGAGGCGTTCCGAAATGCCCGTGAGCGCTTCAGTGCGAAGCGTAAGGACGGAGCGCGGAAGATGAGAGGGGCAGCAGCGGCTGCCAGAGGGCTTTTCACGGCGCGGGATCTGCGAGTGAGAGTCGAGTGAGAGTGACCATTTGTCGCGCCCCGTTGGGGTTTGGGAAAACATTTCCCATCCCGACCCAGGGCGTCGCTCGTTCCTCGCTTGCCCTGGGCTGGCTTGTTGGAAGCCGTTGGCTTGGAGATGAGGGGCTAGGAAAATGGGGAAGAGTCGAAGGTCATAAAGTCGAAGAGAATAGAATAGAAGAGAAGAGAAGACTCGCCGTCCCAACGCTCAAGTCTTTAACCATCGATCCCAGCTTCGCGTCCTCTTTGCGCCCTTTGCGCCTTTGCGGTTAACTCTTCCGGTCCGGTCTCCGCCCTAGATTCCGCATTCCGTTGGACCCAGCCACCAAAACACCAATCTCATCTCTTCGCATCTCTTCGCATCTCTTTTCTTCTCTTTTCTTCGACTTTCGACCTTCGACTTTCAGACCTTCGACTTTTCCTCTTCTCCCCGATCTCCGGCCTCAGGGTCTGCTACAGACTCGCTGTCGAGGGCCTCCGCCCCCTCACGTCGGTATCTCTCCAGCATGTTAGACGACAGGGTTTGACAGAATCATGAAGACTGTGGCTCTGGATTTCTTCAAAATGATTCTGCCATTCATGATTCTGCCAATTCTTTGGATGGGACCGGGAATGTGTTTCGACTGTCCCAGTCGGATTCCATTTGGGCAACATGTCCCGGACGAGACAGCCGAGACACGCGTAGATGGACTCGCGGCGACCGGTGATCGCCGCTACGTTTCTTCCATGGAAAATGGAGAATAGAATCAAAGAGCCCTACGAACGGCTTTCGCTCCCCAACGCGGCGCGTTTCATCCCAGCCAAAATTCACAAATCCTGATGCGCGGCAGTGTGGTTCCACACTTGCGGGTCTAAAAAGGGTCAGGTGTCGCATTTCAACAAAATGGAATAGCCGGCGGCTTGGTTCTGCTTCATTTGACGGATGCCAAGGGCCTTGCGATGCCATTATCCCGGTGCGGTCGATCATCTAATGGCGCGTGGGGATGGAGGAAAGGCGCTGACGGCAAGGTGTTGGTGGCGACCTTGCTCCGGCAACGCACCACGGTCGGGAATCCATGGATCGCACAATGGCAGGTGATGGGCCATCCCGGGTCGGTGAGCCGCCTGATCACAGCGCCCGCTAAAGCCCCGGCAAAAATCCGAAAGCTTGGAAAGCTGGGTCAAATGTTGAAATACGATCCCGACCCTTCTTACATGACTGGCGTTATGGTAGCTCCATTTATGAGACAACGGAGCTTACTTTTCCCAATCCGGAAATCTTTTGGGTGTCCGCTTCATTGAGGCAACACGCTAGCTGACAGGGGCTTAGAAATTCCTGTAACGGGCTCAGAAATTCCTTGGCATCGGTCGCAAATTATCTAGCCTCGAGGGCTTACGGGGAAAGGATTCATTCCGCTTTCCGACAGTTAACGATTTGTCCCATGACGGGCGCCGGCATACCCTTCAATTCTCCATCCCTCGAAACCAACTCCCCATTGATATGAAGCACATCATCCTTCCGCTTGCCTTTTCCTTGCTCACTTCCTTCGCCCAAGCGGCCACCATTCAATTCGATCTCAAGGGAACGGCTGGCACGGGTCTCCTGGCGGGCAATGAGCCCGGAGCAATTACCGGCGGAAGCGGTGGTGAAATCGGTGCCGGCATATCTTTCGACACCACCAGCAATCTCCTCACGATCAACGTGGGATGGGGTTCATCCCAAGGCTTCACTGATCTTTCCAGCACCGCGACTGCGTCACACATCCACGGTCCCACTGCCAGCAACAACGGAAGCGGATTCACCCAGACAGCGGGAGTTCTGCTCAACCTGACACGATCGAGCAGTGCGATCACAGGCGGAATGTTCACCGACGCCCCGATTTTGCTATCCGCTGCCCAGGCGACGGACCTGCTCAACGGCAAGTTCTATATCAACCTGCATACCACAAATAACGGAGGAGGTGAGATCCGGGGATTTCTCGTGGCCGTCCCCGAACCCGCGACACCGGTCCTTGGACTACTTGCAATTAGCGCTGCGGCCCTTCGCCGCCGCCGTGCGCACTTGTGATCAAACCATTCCGAGCTTCATCCGGCCTTCTTCGGAAATCATTTCCTGATTCCACGCCGGATCCCAGACGAGTTCCACGCGGGCGTCGTCGATGCCGTCGATGGTCATGATTTTCGCCTGGGCGTCGGCGGCGATCACTGGGCCCATGCCGCAACCGGGAGCGGTGAGCGTCATCTTTACAGCAACGGTTTTCTTGCCATCGGCCTCCTCAATGATGCAGTCGTAAACGAGGCCGAGATTGACGATGTCCACCGGGATTTCCGGGTCATAAACGCCTTTGAGTTGACTCCAGACCTGTTCTTCAAGCGGCGCATCCTTGAGTCGGACGACCTCCGCCTGCTTCTTGACTTCCTCTTCCGGATTCACGCCGAGCGCGTCCGCATCCTGCGAAGAAATCCGCGCAAGTCCTTGAGAGGTCGCGACTGTGTAAGTTCCGCCGAGGCGCTGGGTGATGAAAACCGCGGTACCGGCCGGGAGCGAAAGCGTATCGCCGCTGGGGATCTGAATGGCGGCGACTTCGCGGGTGAGTTTAATTTCTTCGTGCATGCGCGGAGTTAAAGCCAGCGACCTGCCGACGGCAAGGGATGAGTTTGTCCAGGATTGCGGCCGACAACGGGAAGAATTAATATGGTCCAATCACGGGCCGATGGCGGATCATTCCGGCAGGCCATCAGCACATGAACCAACCGCGATCCATGATCGAGACTGAAACGATTCCCGTAATTCCGGGCGGGCTGGGCGCGGATCGGAATGGCGAGGCCGTGGCGTTGATCCAGCGGATGGCCAAGGAGGACGGCTCGGCACTCTCGGAGCTGCATGAAATGTGGAGTCCGGTCCTGCTCGGTGCCGCCTGCCGGATGCTCGGTGACCGACGCGAAGCGGAGGAAGCCGTGCAAGACACCTTCGTCCGCATGTGGCATCGCTCCGCCGATTACGATCCCAAGCAATCGCCGCCGTTTGTCTGGGCCTTCGCCGTGATGCGCGGCTATTGCATCGATCGGTTGCGCTATCGTCATCGTGGCAAGCGGGATTCCTCGCGGGTGGTGCCGATCCATTTGCATGCACCACCGGATGAAATCGAGGATTCCCGGGTGATGGCCCTCGACGATTGGCGGCGGGTTCGCGCCGCGCTGGGCGTTCTCGAAAAAGAAGAGCGCCGCTGCCTGGAACTGGCAGTTTTTCTGGAATACACCCACTCGGAGATTTCCGCCCATCTGGGCACTCCGTTGGGGACGGTGAAAAACCGGCTTCGCCGCGCTTTGGAAAAAGTGCGCAACCAATTATCACGCCATGAATTCTGACCCACACGAAAGCGCCGCCTGGCGGACCTTTGGAATGCTCGACGCCGACGAATCCGCCGGTTTCGACGAGGCAATGCGCCACGATCCAGAGCTCAGAAAGGCCTACCGGGAAATGGATTGTCTCGCGACCGCGGTGGCCGTCACCAGCACGGTTCCCGTGCGGCCAAGGCCAGGCCAGCTTGAACGCCTGCATGCCCGACTCGGTCTGGACGTCTCGAAAACCACCAACTGGCTCGGCATTTCCGGCTGGGCCGCCGCCGCCGCCCTGACCATGATCCTCGTGCTTGATCGGAATCCTTCCAAGCCGGATCGCATGGTCGTGAGCAAGCCGATCGAGAGCGCTGCTCCCCAAATCGTCGAGATAGCGTCCAGTGCCACGGGATCCGCACCTGCCGTATCCGAGCAGTCTCCGGACACGGGTCCGGGAAATTCCCAATCCAATCCGCAGGCCGTCGCCGACCTCGGGACCGATGGCAAGCCCATCGTTAAGGTGGAGACGAAACGGCTGATCCAGGAAATCGAAGTCTTGCGGGACAAGCTGGAAAATTTCCAGGAGCGCGACCGCAAGCGCTTCGAACCGATCGCGGGAATGTCGTGGCCCATCGTGATGCGGATGGTCCCTCCCGGCACGACTGAAGATACCGCCAACGATCTCGTCGCGGTCAACGAAACCCCACCGATGACGGCGATATTAGGAGATGCTCTCACAGCATCTAACATCCTAGGTGGTGGCAGCAGTATTCAAAGTGTGAAACGCTCGATCGAGTCCACCGGTTCAAAGGGCAGCCCATCGGCCATCCCGATCTACGATGCCGCTCGCGACACCGGCACGCTCGTGGTGAGCAACCTACCACTCAAAACCGAGTCGGAACACTTCAACCTGTGGGTCAAAACCGATGATGGCCAAGCACCGGTCTATGTCGGGCGGCTTCCAGAATCCAACAACGTCGGCACGGAACCTTTCGATTTCAGCCTGGGTTCGACGGGGATTGTTCCCTCCGGATTCATTCTCACCAAGGACGGTCAGGCAGTGCCGACCATTCCTTCTGGAGCCAACGTCATTCTCCAAGGGCCTAACTGATCTTCACCAGCTCGCGCTGATGGAAAACTCGATACGCGGATCGCCGTCGAGGTTGTCCGGATAATCGACCGGGATCCCGAGATCGGCACGGGCGGAGAGTATTTCCTGGAAGCGCCAGCGGACGCCGACACCGACCGAAGCCAATTGGCCGGCGTCCGTATCCTGATCGCGATGCAGCGCGGCGGAGTCGAAAAAGACAAGGCCTTGGAACGAACCGGTTGCATGAGTCTGATAGAACCGCGATTGAAGCTCCAGCGTGGTGACGATCCCGGTCGAGGCATAGCCGACGGTTTCATCAAATCCGCGGACGCGGTTGTAGCCACCGGCGGAAAGCTGGTCCGAGGATAACAGTTCGTTATTTGCCCATTGCGCCCGACCCCGGCCGACGAGGGTTGCGTCCTTACCGAGCTTGAGCGTCCGCTCGAATTCGAAACGGCCGACCACGGATTCCGCACCGGATCCACCGAGCGCAATGTAATCCTCGTCGTCGGAACCGAAAATCCCCTGCCCCGGATTGTAGGACAGCGAGGCGTCGAGCCGCGACAAGCCGAAGCGGTCGAACAAGCGGCCTTTCCAACCCGTCTCGAGGTTGAAAAATTTCACTGTTTGCGACGGGCTGTTGGAGAACGTGTAGTCGTTGTTCCTGAACTCCATGCCGAACCGCCATTCCTGGCTGATCGAGTGCCAGCGGGGCAGCGGCACCCGGTAACCGAGGGCCAGCCTTGAGAACTGCCCGCTCTGGTCGATGGGCCCGCCGCTGCTAGACTCGGACTCGGTATAGCCTAACGAAACCTGCGCGAGATGACGCCAAGGCAGCGGGATTTCATAAATGCCGCTGATGCCCTGGAGATCGTTCGGATTGAGCGCGGCGGTGTATTGCGCGGTGACACGGTGATCGAGCTTGAACAGGTCGCCATACTGGAAACCGAGAAACATCCGCTCGTCGCCAAGATCGTTGCTGAGCTGGTTGTCGATGCCCACATAGGCCCGCCATGACTTTTTCGCCGTCACCCGGAGCGTGAGATCGAGCAGCGGCGCCTCGGGTCCGTCGGTGTAGGAAATGGACGCGCGCCGCAGCGGGTTCTCGTTGATCCACTCCAGATCCTCGACGACGGCGTCCCCCGAAATCTCTTCGCCCGGCTGGGTGCGAAAGGCGTGAGCTGCGAAATCCGCACCGAACGCGGGTTTGCCGGCGAGAAGCACCTGCCCTGCCCGCGCCGGCTGGATGAGAATGGCGATGACACCGGTCGTGATCTCCTGCGGTGGAAAGGTGACCTGCATGAACGGACGCCCGGTCGAGCGGAACGCAGTTTCTAACTGGCGAGTCAACTCGTCGAGCGAGCGCAGCGAAACCGGTTTCCCAAGGGATGCACCGGCGATTTTTCGGACCGCATCAGACTCGCGATCCGAAAAACCTGCGACGACGACACCGTCCTTGGATTTCTGCTGGAGATCCAGCGCCGCCGAAGACGAAGAGGCAACGGCCAATCCGCGCAATGCTGGAAGCAGGACATCATCCTGGCCGGCCTTGACCGCATCCGCGGTGTCCGGCTCTGCCCTAACCGGACGATCGGTGGAATGCGATTCCCCCGGTGGACTCGGGCGGCTCGCCTCGTCCGCACTCAGGCCGAACAAGGGGATGGGCAGAAGTGTACACAGTGAGACCAGAGAGGCGGCTTTCATCGGAAGGACGGGGAAAGGAAAAGCCGCCGGATTGCGCCGGCGGCTTTGCGAATAAATTCATCTGGACCGACAAATCAGCGGAGGAAAACCCGGCCTTTTTTCACCAGGGCGACGGGGGCCTTTTTCTGACGGTTGATCTGGGCGGCGACCGGCGCGTCCTGGGACTCGATGTCCGTGGCCTTCTCATTCTGGCCGAGCTCCTTGGTGGCGGCATTATCGTTTTTGAAAACCGGTGCCTCGCCGCCTGCCATGTTTTGGAAGATTTCGGGATTCTCACCACCGCCGCGCTTGACCCAGTCAAGTGGGATCGCTTCGCCATCTTCGAGATTGGCAACAGGCTCTTCCGCGCCCGAGTCATCCGTGACTTCTTCGGTCACCGTTTCATCGGTGGTGTCCTTGCCGCCTTTGACTCCGTCATCGTTAGGAGCTTCTTCGCAGATGACCACTTCGGGTTCGGTTTCGGAGTCTTGCACTTCGGCAGCGTCGGGCTTGGCGGCCGCCCCCTTGTTCGCGAAAGCGATGGGGCTGGTGACAAGCGCGGCGACTGAACCGATGACCGTGAGTTTCGTATGAAGTTTCATGATGTTTGTTGAATTGAGGAGGTTTGAATCAAGTTACCCCATTGATCCGCTGGGATCGGGATAGGTGGATCAGGGACATCCGGATTTTTTTTCCAGACCAACCGAGAATACTGGTATTTCTTAGATTGCCGTTTGCGTCAGGGAAGTTATATCCTGAGTAACGGAATCTTTGCAATGTGGAAATTCATCACTGAACACTGGGGCGACGGCGTGGAAATCCTGCTGCTGGCGACCTGTGTCTATCAGATCTACCGGGCTTTCCGAGCCACCCGTGGGGCCCAGATCCTGGTGGGATTGGGGACCATCCTGGTCGTGTTGACGCTGGTTTCCACGCTTTTCAGGTTTGAGGTGATCAGTTGGCTCATCAAGGAAGCGGCGACGTTCCTGGCCTTCGCCCTCATCGTGATTTTCCAACCGGAATTGAGAAATGGGCTGGCCCGGCTCGGCAGCAACCGCCTGTTCTCGTTTTCCAGCAAGCGCCGCCTCGCCTTCCTCGAGCGCTTTGCGGACGCTGTGATCAACCTCTCGAAGAAGCGCATCGGCGCACTTTTCGCCATCCAACGGGAAATCAGTCTCAAGGATTATCTTGAAAGCGGCGTCGAACTGGATGCGCAGTTCTCGCCGGAACTGGCGATGGCAGTCTTCCACCCCAAGGCACCGCTGCATGACGGGGGAATGATCATCGCGGACGACCGGGTCGCCGGTGCCGCCTGTGTTTTCCCCGTGACCGAGAAGGAAATGCAGGATCGCTCGACCGGACTCCGCCACCGTGCCGCCATCGGCCTAACCGAGCGCACCGACGCCATCGCCGTGGTGGTCAGTGAGGAAACCGGCGGCATCTCGATCTCGGAAAACGGGCAACTCCAGCGAAATCTAACCGAGAAGCAATTCCGGGAACGGATTTCCGAAATTTTCTTTTCAGGCAAACCAACCAATGAAACTGAACCTGGCGCACAACTGGATCGCAAAGATTCTCTCACTTCTTCTGGCGATAGCGATTTGGTTTCTCATTAGGGACCACTTGAAGAGGACCGTGGACGGCCCCTCTGGCCCGCCGCCCCGGGCGCGGGTGGTTCCCGAGTCTTTACCGGACAAGTCAAAGCGTTAGAGACGAAAATGCAGCGAGGGAAAAACTCTCCTGCGCTTTCGGGATCGTGGCGGGGATCAGAGAAGCCCAAGGGCCGCCGAGATCAACAGGTCGTCATCGATGAGCCACTTTGCCGTTTCCGCTCCCGGATTACTCGCTTTGGCGGGTGCCGTGGATTCTGAAACATCCAAGGTGAATCCCTCGCCACGAACACGGCGGATGACACCGCCAGCGTCATAAACCGCCATGAATGCGGAAAGCACTTCGACGGATTGATCGGCGGTCGCCGCATCTTCATTCCTTCCTAACAATGCATCCAGCAGGACGGGCGTCGGATCGGCGGCACCCACTAGGCGGGTCACGGATCCGGTGGCGGTGGCGGCCATTCCGGTAGCTCCGGCGGCTGCAAGGGCTTTGCAAAGTGCGGCGGTCCGCGCTGCGAGATCCGATTCGCCGAGGGCGGTAGGAAGTTGCTTCTCAAGGCTCGTCGCTAGGGAAACCTGCCGGGCATGAAGCCGCGCCCAGTCCGGCGAGCGCAGCGCGGAATCGCCGTCGGAACCGGTACGGCGGCCGGCCACACCGGTTTGGACGAATGACGCAATGGCCTCAGCGGCGCGGTTGCATGCGATGCCCGCACAGACCGGAGCAAGGGCGAACGCAGCCAGTCTGCTAGAGAGCAGGACGTTGCCCATCGCTTGCATTTTTGCTCCTAACAAAGCGTCGCGTTCACGCTTCACGGTGAAGAATTCCATCGCACGACGCAACGTGACTTCCAACTGCGGGATGTCCCACGGCTTGGTCATGTAGCGGAAAATCCCGCCTTGGTTCACCGATCCGATGGCCGCATCGATGTCCGAGTAGGCCGTCGAGAGGATCTTGATGATGTCCGGATAGTCGTCGGCGATCTTCGATAGAAACCCGACCCCTGTTTCATTAGGCATCCGTTGATCGGTCACGATGATACCAATTTCCCCCGCATGCTGGCGGAAAACGGCAAGCGCCTGAATCCCGTCTTCGGCTTCGATGATTCTGAATTTCTCCCCGAACAGGCGCTTAAAGTATTTGCGGGTGTTCGGCTCGTCATCCACAAACA
>JBBQDJ010000063.1:0-11779 GCA_038319595.1 Verrucomicrobiales bacterium | reverse complement strand
GAGTGGTGTCCCGTCATCCCGGTAATATTTTCGTCGGAAAGACCGTCATTTCCGACGAATCCGGCGGGAATCTCCGTATCAATCGCTTCCCCATGCCCGAATTTTTCCTTTTGTCCGCCATCAGTCGGCTCACTCCTCGCTCAAACCGGCGAATCAATGGATTGCCAGTCAAACAACGACTATGATCCGCTTATTCATGAAACCCGTCCTGTGTTTTGTCACCGCGTTTTTACTGGCTCCGCTTGCCCCGGTCCAGGGAGCCGACCTGCCTGACAAACCTAACATTCTCTGGCTCGTCAGTGAGGATACCAACCCATACCTCGGTTGCTACGGGGATCCGCTTGCACGAACACCGACGATCGACCGACTCGCGAAAGAAGGCAACCTGTATGAGCGATGTTTCGCCCAGCCCGTCTGCGCGCCGTCACGATTCACCTTAATCACCGGAATCAACGCGGCATCCGCCGGCCCGGCGGAGCACATGCGCGCACAGGGAAGGATTCCCTCGTGGCTCAAAGGCTTTCCCGCAGCGCTGCGGGACGCCGGCTACTACACGTCAAACAACGCCAAGACCGACTACAACTCGCCGATCAAGACCAATGAGGCTTGGAACGAATGCGATAAACAGGCGCATTGGCGCAAGCGACCGGATTCCGTACAGCCCTTCTTCAGTGTGTTCAACCACGAGGTCACCCACGAGAGCTGTCTTTTTCCCGAAAGTGAACTGCCGCTGAAGCTGCCGCCCACGGACCGGGCCAAGGTGCGTATTCCCGCCTATCAGCCCGACACTCCGGAGATCCGTGACGACCTCGCGCGCTACTATGATTACATGGCCCTGCTGGATGCGCAGATCGCGGCCAAGCTGGAGGATCTCGAAAAAGCGGGGCTCGCGGAGAACACCATCGTCTTCTACTACGGTGACAACGGGGGGGTCTTGCCGCGCAGCAAGCGGTTTCTCCAACAAAGCGGCACCCACGTGCCACTGATCGTTTATTACCCGCCGAAGTGGCGCCACCTCGCACCCGCCGTGCCAGGATCACGCATCAAGGATCCGGTATGCTTCGCGGATTTTGCGCCCACCGTCCTCTCCCTAACAGGTGTGAAAATCCCCAGCTATATGCAGGGTCGTGCCTTTGCCGGACCCGCCAAAGCCGCGCCTAACGAATTCGTCTTCTGCACCCGCGATCGGATGGACGAACGCTATGACATGATGCGCTCCGTCATGGACCGGCGTTGGCTTTACATCCACAACTACCGTCCTGATCTGCCGTATGTGCAGCGCCTCAACTATCAGTTCAAGGCTCGTGGTTACCAGTCATGGGCCCGCATGGCGGCCGAAGGGAAACTGACGCCGGCCACCGCACAATTTTGGGGCACCAAACCCACCGAGGAACTCTACGACATGGATGCAGACCCAGACAACGTCAACAATCTAGCAGGTGACCCCGCCCAGCGGGAGACCCTCGGACGCATGCGCGCGGCGTTGCAGCGCCACACCCTCGAAATCAACGACAACGGTTTCCTTCCTGAAGGCTCGGCGATGGAAGGCTACGATGCCTCGCGCAAGCCGGGGTCCTATCCATTAGATCGGGTTTTCGCGCTGGCCAACCTGGCTTCCGAAAGGGACGTGAAAAATCTTCCGCAATTGATCGAGGCGCTCGCGGACCCGAGTGAACCGATGCGCTGGTGGGCGGCCCAAGGCTGCACCATGCTCGGTCTCCCGGCCTCACCGGCGCAAGCGGCTTTGCACAAACTCCTCGCTGATCCATCGGGCGCCGTACAGGTAGCAGCCGCCGAGGCGCTGGCAAGTCTTGGTAAAATAGAGGTCGCCCTGCCCGCGCTGGAACGCGCTTTGAAAAGCTCCGGCTCTCCCTTCTTCGCACTGCAAGCCGCGAATGTGCTCGACCGCCTCGGCGAACGCGCCAGACCTTCACTGCCGATGCTCAAAGCGCTCCTCGCTTCGAATTCGCAGGAGGCAGACGTCAACAGTCTGCGCGCCGATGGGCAGCCGATTCTCCAACGAATCATCGCGGTGCTTGAAGGCCGCGAGCAGGCGCTTGTCTATCCGAACTTCGCCCGGTCCGACGAGAAATAGACCAACTTATGAAATCAACGATCATCATCACTCTTTGGCTCCTGGCACCTCTATCCGCGCTTCATGCCGGACCGGAAACTCGGAAACCCAACGTCATCGTCATTCTCGCCGATGATCTCGGCTACGGCGACCTGAAGTGCTACAATCCGGAGCGCGGGAAAATCCCGACGCCGCAGATCGACAAGCTGGCTTCACAAAGCATGAGGTTCACCGACGGGCATTCGTCCTCGGGCGTTTGTTCGCCTTCGCGTTACTCACTTCTTACCGGACGTTACCACTGGCGGACCCGTTTGCAGAGCGGCATTGTGGATGTCTTTGGTGTGCCGTTGATCGCACCGGACCGCATGACCATCGGCACTTTGGCCAAGCAGCAAGGCTACCGCACGGCGGCGATCGGTAAGTGGCATCTCGGATGGGATTGGCCGATCACGAAGGAGCAGCGGGCACTGTTGCAGGCACCTAAGAAGGCGAACCAGGATGATGAGACCAAGCCGGAGCGGGGCCCCGCCGTCGCGACGGAGAAGCAGGTGGAGTTCTGGCGCGGATTTTTCGCGAAGCCCATCGCCGGTGGTCCAACGACCCGCGGTTTCGACAGCTACTTCGGTACCGATGTCCCTAACTGGCCGCCGTTTTGTTTCATTGAAAACAACCGGACACTCGGCATTCCAAGTGAGTTCCTCCCTGGGTCCGTCATTGGGCATAACCTTGCAAGTCAGCAGGGACCAGCGTTGAAGGACTGGAATTTGGAGAACATCCTTCCCGCGCTAGGCGAGCGCGCGGAGTCCTTCATTGCGGATGCCGCCAAACGGCCGGAACCGTTCCTTCTCTATCTACCACTCACCGCGCCACACACGCCCTTGTCACCGGTGGCGGAGTGGAAGGACAAGAGTTGTCTCACTACCTATGCGGACTTCGTGATGCAGACGGACGCGACGGTAGGTCGCGTGTTAGACGCCTTGGAGAAAAGCGGAGCGGCGGACAACACCTTGGTCATTTTCACTTCCGACAACGGTTGCGCGCCCTATGTCGGTGCGAAGGAGTTAGAGGAAAAGGGCCACTATCCCAGCGGCCCGCTGCGGGGTTACAAGTCCGACGCGTGGGAAGGGGGTCACCGGGTGCCTTTCATCGTGCGCTGGCCCGGCACGGTGAAGCCCGGAAGCCTTTGCCATCAACTCGTCGAGCAAGCCGACATTTTCCGCACCTTGGCCGAAGTGCTCGGCACGAAACTCCCTGACAGCGCGGGTGAAGATAGTTTCAGCTTGTTGCCCCTGCTGCACGGCGAGGAGAAACCCATCCGCGAGAATGCGGTCAGTGCGTCAAGCAACGGTCTGCCCGCTGTAAGATTGGGAGACTGGAAATACATCCCCGGACCCGGTTCGGGTGGCTGGGGGACTGGTGGCGATCCGTCGCAGCCCGTGCAACTTTACAACCTCGCCGATGATCTGGGCGAGTCCAAGAACCTCGCCGCCACCCTGCCGGAGAAGCTCGCGGAGATGAAAGCGATGCTTGAAAAAGTCATCACTGACGGCCGCAGCACCCCCGGCGCGGCGCAGAAGAATGATGTCGAAGTCATTCGCTATCCGCGCGCGTCCGCCACGGGAAGAACGAAAAAGCCGACGAAGTGAGCGGGCTTGGAATTCTATCAAATCAAAAAACTACCAGATGAAAAAAGTATTACTCCTGCTGATGCTTGTCCTGTCCTCAGTCCACAGCGGAGTCGCCGCTGCAGATGCGAATCAGAAGCGACCTAACATCCTGTTCCTGTTCGCCGATGACTGGGCTTGGCCCCACGCATCCTGTCTCGGATGCCCCGGCATCAAAACGCCCGCTTTTGACCGCATCGCGAAAGAGGGTGTGCTGTTTCGCAACGCTCACACGGCAGCGCCGTCCTGCTCGCCGTCGCGGGCCTCGATACTAACAGGACAGTGGCCATGGCGGCTGGAGCAGGGCGCCGATCTTTGGTCATTTATTCCGCCGAAGTTCGGCGTCTATCCGGACCTGCTAGAGAAGGCGGGTTACTTCGTCAGCATGACCGGCAAAGGCTACGGCCCCGGCTCTAACGAGGGACGTTCCCACAATGCCGCGGGGCCGGAGTTCAAAGACTTTGATGCTTTTTTCAAGAAACGCCCTGCGGGAGAACCGTTTTGCTTCTGGTTGGGGGGGCACAAACCTCACCGCCCCTACGTGCTCGACAGCGGCGTGAGGCGAGGCATGGATCCCGCAAAGGTAATCGTTCCTCCCTATCTGCCAGACAACGAGGTCGTCCGCCGGGACATCTGCGATTACTTCGCCGCCGCAGAGGATTTCGACGCACAAGTCGCCGGCATCGTGGCGTCATTAGAAAAAGCCGGTGAACTCGACAACACGCTGATCGTCGTCAGCGGCGATAACGGCTGGCCGTTTCCTCGAAGCAAGGCGACCTGTTATGACTCCGGAACCCACCAGCCACTGGCGATGCGCTGGGGCGGGCACATCAAGCCTGGCCGGGTGGTGGACGATTTTGTTAGCCTCTCGGATCTGGCTCCGACCTTCCTCGAAGTGGCGGGCCTGAAGCCGCCGGATTCGATGACCGCGCGGAGCCTGCTCAACGTTCTTCTCGCCGAAAAGTCCGGTCAGGTGGACCCAGCCCGTGATCATGTCCTGACCTGTATGGAACGCCACGCCTCGCCGGGACGTTCCGAAGAAGACGCCCGCAACGTGGGTTTCCCGATGCGGACGATCCTAACCAAAGATTTCCATTACATCCGGAATTTCCGCAGCGCCCGCTGGCCCGCCGGGGATCCTCCCACGGAAGATCAACTGAAATCCGGGGCATTGAAGAACAACACGTTCGCTGGATTCTGCGATGTGGATGCCAGCCCCACCAAAGCTTGGATGATTGCCCATCGCGAGGAACCGGCGGTGAAGCCATTCTACGACCGGGCTTTCGGCAAACGCCCCGATAGGGAGCTCTATGATCTCCGCAACGATCCGAATGAATTGAAGAACGTCGCGGAGGATGCTGCCTACTCCGTCACGGTCAAGGATCTCGACACCCGTTTGATGGCTGAGCTCAAGGCCACCGGTGACCCGCGCGTGTCCGGCGGCGGTGACGAGTTTGACCGTTATCCCAGCGTGCGGTCGAAAGGAAATTCAAAGTGAATCGCCAGCCACCGAACCAGACCATCATGACCCGATCTTCTTCAATTCTTATCGGCGCTCTGACGCTAGCCTTGATTGCAGCGCCTCGCGTGATTTCGGCGGAGCAAAAACCTAACATTATCCTCATTTTTGCCGATGACCTAGGATGGAAAGACGTCGGCTATCAGGGGAGTGACTTCATGGAAACTCCCAACATTGATCGACTGGCAGGGCAGGGGATGGTCTTCACCGCTGGCTATGCCGGTGCCGGGAATTGTGCCCCGAGCCGCGCGTGCCTGCTTTCCGGCACCTATACGCCGCTGCACGGGGTCTATGCCGTGGGCTCCACGGACCGCGGGCCGAAGCAATCGCAACGCTTGATTCCCATTCCTAACAAGAGCGGCCTGGCCAAGGAGAACGTCACCATCGCCGACGCCCTAAAAGCGGCCGGTTATGTGACGGGTATTTTCGGCAAATGGCACCTGTCAGGGGCAGACGGGACGGAGCCTGGCGAGCAGGGTTTCGATGTGGTCTTCCAATCCACCGGCGGATGGCAGAAGAACGAAGCTTCCAATCCCAAAGGGATTTATTCGCTCACCCAGGCCGCCGGTGAGTTCATGGAAAAAAACAAGGATCGGCCCTTTTTTCTCTATCTGCCGCATTATGCCATCCATTCATCGCTGCAGGCGCGCGCGTCCACGCTCGAAAAGTTCAAGACGAAGAAGCCGGGCGCACAGCATGAAAACGCCATGTATGCCGCCTGCACCTATGACCTTGACGACGGCGTCGGGCTTCTTCTGAAGAAATTGGCAGACCTCGGTTTGGAACAAAATACCCTTGTGGTGTTCACCAGTGACAATGGCGCCACGCAACAGTCCTCGCAGGAACCGCTGCGCGGAAACAAGGGCGGCTACTACGAAGGCGGCATTCGAGAGCCGTTCATCGTGCGTTGGCCCGGCGTCACCAAACCCGGCAGCCGCTGCGATGTGCCCGTGATCAATGTGGATTTGTTCCCGACATTTCTATCCGCCGCCGGAGCCGTGGTGCCCGCGGGCAAGACCTTGGATGGTGAAAGTCTGCTGCCCTTGCTCAAAGATGAGGGTCCGCTCAAACGCCAGTCCATCTTCTGGCACTTTCCCGGCTATCTGGACAATCCGGTGATCCGCGGCCGCGACCTCGATGTCCGCCCGGGTTCCGCTCCAGACCTGTCTCTGTGATTCACAAGGGTGACTGGAAACTGCACCTCTTTCTTGAGGAATGGGAACTCGACGGCGGACGGGCCCGCCTGGCGGACGATCACGCCGTCGAACTCTACAATCTGAAGGACGACATTGGTGAACGCAACGACCTTGCTAACAAAAATACCAGCAAGCGGGACGAACTGCTCGATGAGCTCCTCGCGTGGCAGAAGTCGTTCAGCGCCCAAGTGCCCACCCAGCGCAATCCGGGCTACAATCCAAACGCAAAGTTCAAAGCGAGTCGCAAAAAGAACAAGACGCCGTCTGACCAAGAGTAGTCAGCCTCTGCTTCACCGAAAAATCCCGACACAACCTCTACCCACCCTTATGAAAAGAACCATCCTCTGCTTGTTAGTCACGGTGCTTAGCCTAAAGGCCGAGCCATCCGAACCCCTATATGACCAGAAGGGAAGCGATCCAACGTTCGCAGAAGTCGTCAAAAGCGGCAAACTTCCGAAAGGCAAGACCTCGAAGGACGGCGTGACCGGGTCCACCATTGGCGTGCAGAATAAAATGGTGGAACTCACGCCGGAGTCCCGCCGAGCCATTCCCAATGAGATTAAAATCCATACGCTGGGAAACAGTGCGATTCCTCGCGCGGATTTCAAGAAGTGGTCAAGGTGGTATCAGGAAGATGGAAGCACCCAGGTCTTCAGGCTGTTCAAAGACGAGGTGAACATGCGAAACACCCGCGAGAATGCGGCTCGGATCGAGGCTTTCAGCAATTTGAATTGGAAGCGTGGTGATTGGCACGAATGGAGCGGCACCTACACCATCATCAAGCCGCAGGGGGCGGCGATTTTCCAAGCGAAGAACAACATCAACGATTGGTCGGTTCAGATCAATATGAATTCTAACGGAGATGTCATCCTCAACCACCGCCGGGCCGAGGACAAAGTGATCGCGAAGGGCATGGTGGGAAAACCTTTTCACATCCGAGTCAGGGACAATGGACAGGAATACGAGGTTTATCTGGACGGCAAAAAGGTGGGCGAAGGTGCCTACGCGCGTCCGGAGGGCACGACTGGATTCCGTTGGGGCATGTATCTCGGAAAGAGCGCGGTGAAAACCGATGCCATGATTTTCGTCTCCGGTGCCACCGTGGATGGCAAGGCCGGCAAGTGAGTAGTTTCATGCTGTTTCCGAAATAGGCTGTGCCTCCCGCTCTGCCTGTTTGGGCAGACAGGGAGGACGGTATCGGGTTCAGCAGTTATCCAAGAAAAGATAATGAAAGGGTCTCAAGAAGGGTGAATCCACTGCGGCAGAAAATGCTGGATGATTTCATGATTTAGAACTCGGATCCAGGAGTAAGGCCCGAGATATCGCCGTAAATCTGGTCGGGACTCCGGTAGAGGGAGGTCCGTCCATTGCGCCAAACCACAAAGCCTCCGAAGTCTCTTACCCCTGATGCAGTGACCCGTGGTTGATTCGATGCGGAATTAACTCCACGTGATCCTGATCCAATGATCATACTGGCACCCGGAGTGTCACAAATTCCCTCAGAGTTGAACTCATAGTAGTAATATTCACCAACGAAACCGGATTTCACTCCTGTCGACAGAGTCATGGTGTCGATGATGCCATAGCCTAAGCTTGCAACCTTTCTGCTATATTTCTGACTGAAAAAAACTTGATCCGGGAGGAGCAAGGGACGGCTGGAAAGGAGCCAAACTGGAGGAGATTTTTCCTTGCCTGTGACGGGATCAATTTCGGAACTGACCACCAGCAGCCTCCTTAAGTTGTCAGCAGGTGTATTCGTCAGCTTGCTTGCGACCAGCACCCGCGCATGGGTTTTCTGTCCAACGGCGACCGAGCGGGCCTCATCAAACAATGACTCGGCGGATGCCACTCCACTGGTAACTCCTTTCCCTCCCATGCCACTCAGGCCGATCGCACCGGCGGTCATGAGGATGGACATGATGGCTATCACGACGAGCATTTCCACCAACGTGAAGGCGCGTAAGCGATGAGACCTGATGCGTTTGGGATTTGTAGTATGTTCCATGGTTTTGGTCGTTATCTTGCTAAAATTGAAATGGATTGGATGGAATCGCAAGGGTAAATGTCAATACATCGCAGTTACCTTTAGTTTTGGACGCCGACTCAGTCTGCAAACTCACGGGCCCAGGAGTTTTAATCTGATAAAGCGCTTCGTTGCTCCGGCTAGTGTGGTGTTATCAGACCATGTAATAAGCTCAGTCGCACCTTGATCGATTCGATTCTGGAAAGCGGTAAACTGAGCCCCGGATTTCCACGTCGTGAGATCGCCCGACACTTCAACCTGATAGGTGATGTCAGACGCCCCTTTCGATCGGGTAAAAGTAATCCCGAGGTATTGGCTGCTGCCGATGGTGACAATTCCCACCTGACCGACGCCCCCTGCATCTGAGAAATGCGGCTGGCGATTCAAGCTGTATTCCATCAGGTTCGTCAAGCCGTCGCCATCCGGGTCGGCGCTATTGAAATTCGGATCAGCCAGTTCGGCGGGAGTGAACAATCCTGGACTTGTCTTCCAAACGCTTAATCCAATAGTCGGGTAGAAGTCGCTCAGGACGATAGACTGGGCCGTCATGGTAACGAGAAATGACCCAGCCTTGTCACTGGTCGTGATCCTGCTTCCGTTTTCTGCATTCGTGAATGATCCGCCGAGTGATCCCGTGGTTGTAAAAATCGTGAACGTAGTTGAAGCCTGCAATATGCCGGCCATGCCGCTTGCGAGGGTGACGTGGAGAGTTCCTCCGAGCACAGCCGTGCCAGTGACACTTGTCTGGTCGTATTGGCCCTCACCTTCCCCCGGGTTGAGACCGCGGATGGATACGGAGAAAGTAGAGCCCGAAGTCACTACATTGCCGATAATCGTGCCGCTGCCTTGTAGCTGTCCCCCTTGGATCGAAACAGTGCCGGCTGAGAGTGTTCCGCCCGCAAGCGTGGTGACTCCTCCACTCTGGCTGTAAGAATGCGGAGAAGAAATAGCCAGGGTGCTCCCTACGCCTATCGTCACGAATCCCGCGTTGTTGAATGCTCCACTGCTAGCAAATGTGCTACTGACACTCCAAGCGTTTATTTCGAGCAGCCCATTGTTCGTGAAATTCCCAATGGTCGTGAGATTTCGATCTGCCATATGAAACTCACCAGTTGCTGCGTTAACTCCAAAATTCGCGAGGCCATTCACGTTGCTTGAATTCACAATTTGCGCACCCTGTCCGGTGAGGGAGATGGCTGCGGCATTCGTAACGATATTTGCATTAGGAAATTTCAGCGTGCAGGTTAATCCGAGCTCGGCAGCTAGATTGAATTCGCCATTCGTCAGAGTCGTTCCGGAGAAATTGGCCAGTGAGGTATTGACCACAAGGGAATTATTTGCACCCGAGGCATAGAGACTGCAAGTGCCGGTGTTCGTAAGCGTCCCCCCGACCGTCAAGGTGTTGTTGAAGGAATAAGTCTCAAGGCCAATATATCCGGCGTTCGACAAGGAGCCTCCGAGTATGAAATTTCGTTCGTAAATTGAAAGGGATCCAGCGACCGTGTTAGTCGCCAAACCCGACAAAGCATTCACACCCGAAGGGTTCACGAACTGGGTTCCTGCCCCGTAAAGAACAATCGTGGCCGCATTTGTGACGATGTTTGCGCCTGGAAATTGGATCATTGCCGAAGTCGCCCCGAAGCCGCTATAGTTACCAATGTCGTATTCGCCTCCGGTGAGCGTCGTACCGGAAAAATTTGTCAGGGATCCAGTGATGGTAATTTTGGTGCTCAATGAGTTGGCGATTGCTTCAATAATGCCGTTATTAGTAAATGTCGGGGAGGTCGTCGAAAAGGTTCGATCGGCCACCGCGAAATCCCCAGTCGCATCGTTGACCCCGAAATTCGCCAAGGCATTGACACCGTTTTGATCTAGTATTTTCGAGGTTGATCCCGTAAGAGTAATGTTTGCCGCATTGGTTACGATGTTTGCGCCGGTGAAGCTGAGTGTTGCATTGCTCACCGAAAACCTGCCGCCAGTGAGTGCTGTCCCTGAAAAGTTGCTCAATGAATTCAAGGAACAGGTTCCGGAATTTACGTCTAGTCCGCCTGCCACGGTGCTGGAGCCGGAAACCGTCAGATTTGCATTGGTGGCAAGGGCGGTGTTCGAACCGGAGAGAGAAAGGGAACTGACCGTTATGGCAGTCGTAATGGTGACTCCAGTGGGGAGACCATTCGAATTGATGGTCACATTGTAAGTATTCGTGCCATTATTTGGCGCGCCAGATGGAGACCAATTCATCCCGCTGTTCCAGAGTCCATTCCCGGCACCACCGGTCCAGACCGAGTTAATCACGGCTGCCAATGCCTCTCCTTGCGACAAGAAGGACGCAAGGAATGGCATCAACGCCAGAAGGGGGATTCGGCGCGTCATCGAGACTTGATTTAACATCATGGGAAGGTAATGGCGTAAATCAGATTTTTCCTCTCGCTGTAGCTCCAAGTGTAGCTGTAGCCGCCCTGCTTCAAACTACAGTAGACGGAGTCTTCATCGGGTGTCCATCCATGTGAAACGCTACCGTAGGTCACTCCACCTCGTTCCCAAGCCGAATATCCAGCGGCCTTCAACGTTGTGTCGAGTCTGGAAAAGTCCGACGGGGAAACCGTGAATCGAAATTTGGGCGATTCAAAGAACTCCCACACCAAGAATGGCCTGTGCGAAAAGTGGCACTGGCGCAGCTCGGGAATTCCAAAGATCTTTGAGCATCGACCAACGCCTCCCCGATCCGGCTTGCTGGCGTAGCCGACAGCGAGCAGTAGGAATGATGAGATCGTCAGCTTTTTGATGCGTGTCATTTTTTACGTTAGAGTGCGCCCGACTGATTCCTGGTTGAAGTCCGCGTAACTCCGCAGGCGAAGATCCGAATGGTTGAGATAATCCCTGACGCGTTCATCCGTGAGGGTGGCGACTTCAGTTTCGCGCTCGATGAGATAGATCGATTGAAAATCCGGCGATCGGTAGCCGGGGTGGCAGGAAACTTCGGTCCAGCCTTCGCCGACTTCCTCGGCGAAAATTGTTAGCAGAGCAGGCACGCTGACGTATTCCAACTCGGTGACCATCCACTCCCACTGCGCGTAAAAACCACCGACGAATTTCACGTTTCCGGTGTCCCGCAGCGGCACGCCAAGGGGGGCGACGAGTTCCTGGAAAATTGGCATCATGCCTTCGCGCCGGTGCGCATGGCGATGCGAGTCGATATGCGTGGGGTTGCGGCCCATGAGGCGCTGGAACTCGCCGAGCTGGCGGTGGAATTCTTCGCGCACCGCAGCGTGATTGTTTAAGTCGAACTCGCGCTCATCCTCG
>JBBQDJ010000062.1:0-11807 GCA_038319595.1 Verrucomicrobiales bacterium | reverse complement strand
GCAAGCGAGCGGAGCGACGGCTGGATCGTAGTGATAGATTTGGAAGAAAATCTAGGAAATGCGGGTGGGATGGAGATCGCCATGGAGACCGCATTTTCATCCGGCAGCGAGGCCGTATGGATCCTGGACGATGATTCGTGGCCGGAACCGAAGGCACTCGAAAGGTTGGTGATGGCGGAGGTGCCCGCGAAATCTGTGCGATCCTGCCGGGTGGTGGATCTGGCGACTGGAGAATTGAGCTGGCCGTTACAAGTCCCGCGGGAAGGAGGCTGGCATTTCCTGGAACTGGCGGATGCGCTGCCCGCGGGCGAAACGGTAAGGATCCGCCGGTCGTGGCTGGGAGCCCTGATTCCCAGGGAGATCTATCAAGAGGTAGGGCCGGTTGAAGGGCGGCTATTCCTGCGCGGTGAGGACGAGGACTATCCCCGACGGATCGAAAACGCGGGGTTTCCGGTCTTCATGGTGCCGGCTTCGCTGTTGCACCATCCACCCGCCGGGCCGATGAAACACTGGGAGATCGCGGGTTACACGGTGGTATTGGAAAGCGCCTTGAGTGGCAACCCGCTCTACTATCGACTGCGCAATTCCTGGTGGATGATTCGGCGCGACCGGGGGAACCTCGCCGCAGCTGGGGTCGCCATGCTTTTCGGGCTCGCACTTTTGCGATGGAAGAAATCCCCATCTTCATGGCTGCCGATCTGGTGGGAGGCCTTGCGCGATTCCTTCAAAGACCGCCTTGGAGCCCGGGGCTCCGGCGTCCGGGGGCGAGAGAATTGATTAGAATGCAAATCCCGGTTTGGACTCGCCCTCCTGAGGAGATTGCTTAAATTGCGCCGCCTTCATCATGTCAATCAGCCGCCAAGAATCGTTCCTCATCCAGTTTTTCCAGCTGATGGATGCGTTGATGGTCTGGCTGGCCTTCTGGCTTGCGGGCATTTCGAGTGATCCAATCCGGGAATTACTGAACCTCCCGCTGCAGGATGAAGGCTTGGTCAAGTCAATGAACTGGGTCCTCTACATCGCGGTGCCGTTCACGCCGCTCGTTCTCGAGCACTTTGGCTTCTACGATCACGTCCGGCAGAAAAGCACCGCCTCCGCCATCAACCAGTTGTTCAAGGCGCTATTCTTGATGACGCTGGCGATGGGCATCTTCGCGTTCTTCACCAAACAACTCGATGCCCGCCGCTTGGTCTTTGGCTTGGGTATCGCTTTTGTTTTCCTGTTGCTACTGACCAGGGACCGGGTCAGCACGCAAGTTCTCAGGAAAAAGTCCCAGAACGATGCGTTCAAGGAGCGGGTGATCATCGCGGGTTCGGATCTCGAGATGGAAGCCCTCTACAACGAATTGGATCCTGAAATTACCGCCGGTTGGAAGGTGGTGGATTACTTCAACCTGCGGACCCAGAACGTCGAGGATTTGTATGCGCTGCTGAAGCAGGAATCCGTTTCGCGGGTGGTCTTTGCCGCGAAGGATACCGAGTTTGAAAAAGTGGCAAGAGCCGTCGAGGCCTGCGAACTGCAGGGGGTCGAGGCATGGATCGCGGCGTCATTCATCCGGGCGCAGATCGCCCGTCCCGTCTTTGACGTGATCGGTGACAAACCGATGTTGGTGCTGAGATCGACACCGGAACTTTCCTGGGAACTTTTCCTAAAGGAGGCGATCGACCGGGTTTCAGCGGTGATCATTATTCTGGTGACGTCTCCCTTTTGGATCATCGCGGCGGTGGGGATTCTCCTGAAAAGCCCCGGAGCTCCGGTTTTTTTCTCACAGATGCGGGCCGGACGTTACGGCAAACCCTTCCGAATGCTCAAGTTCCGGACGATGGTGGCCAATGCCGAGGAACTACTGGAAAAAATCAAAGAGGACCATGGCAACCAAATGGAAGGTCCCGTTTTCAAGCTCACGCACGATCCCCGGGTTTTTCCGTTCGGGGCTTGGTTGCGAAGGTGGAGCGTTGACGAGCTGCCCCAGCTTTTGAACGTGGTAAAGGGTGAAATGAGCCTGGTCGGACCCCGGCCGCTGCCGCTTTATGAGGTCGATGCATTTTGCAAACTTTCCCACCGTCGTCGCCTGAGCGTGAAGCCCGGCATCACTTGTGAGTGGCAGGCTGGCGGACGGAACACGATCACCAGCTTCGAAGAGTGGGTGGCGATGGATCTGAAATACATCGATAACTGGTCGCTGTGGCTGGATATCAAGATTTTGTTCCGCACGATCCCTGCGGTTTTGTTCGGCAAAGGCGCCGCTTGAAGGATATTCGCTGAAACCCTAGCATTTCAGCGTCGCTTGTTCCCCCATGCCCGTTGTTTCATCCATCTTCTTGGTGGTCGCCCTAGTGCTCGCCGTGGTCGTCGGGCCCCAGACGCGCCCGTGGACCTGGGGTCCAGCCATGATCGCCCTCGGTATTTCCGTGGCCGCGGCCCTGCCCGAAATCTGGAATCGACGCAAGTTGACCTCGGACTTCGCGTTGATCGGTTTCGGAAGCATGGTCGCCTGCTGGTTCGGTTGGAGAGCCTGGTACTCGCCGGTCGCTGAACTGGGGCAGGCCGACTTGATGCTTCTGGCCGGAGTGGTGGGAACCTTCGTGAGCCTACGGGCCATCGAAGGAAACCCGGTTTCCGAGAGAATCCTCGGTTGGGGGATCGCCTTGTTGCTGTTGGCCAATGTGGTGGTGATCGGCATGCAAGTGGTCGATCCGAATTTCAGCCCTAACTTCCGGGCGCGGGCCGGGAATTTCCCCTCAGGATTTTATGCACACTACAATGAAGCGGCCAACTACCTGATCGCCTCGTCGCTGCTGGTGGCGGCGGCCGCCTTGTTTGGACGCCACGCGACGGGCACCAAGGTTCTATGGGGGCTGATCGCCATTGCATGACTGGTCGCCGTGTATTTCACCCGGTCGCGCGGTGGGATTCTGGGCGCTGCCGTGGGTGGCGGTGTTTTCGCCGGTCTCGCACTCATTCTCGGCAAACGCACTGGGGCGCGCTGGTTCTCGCCGGCGTTGGTTGCGATCCCTTTGATCGGCCTGTTGATCGTCGCGTTTCTGCTTTACGGCTGGAAGAGCTCGCAGGAGATCCGGAGCGGCGAGATGAAAATCGAAGAGCTCTTGGACAGCAACTACCGGCTCTATTTCCTGGGTCTGGCCATGTCCTGCATCGGTCTGCACCCCTTGGCCGGCGGCGGTAGTCGGAGTTTCAGTTGGGAGTGCTTCCAGTTCTATGATGTGGCTCTCCATGGCAGCGCGATCACTCATAAGCCGGAACTGGTTCACAACGAGCTGCTGCAAGCTGCCACCGACTATGGCATCATCGGAGCCGGACTGCTGACCGGCTTGCTCATCACCCTCGTCATTGTCGCAATCATCCGGATTCTGTTCTCAGAAACCCCGCGGGACACCGACCCCGGCGATGCCTGGCGGGTGGGTGGTCTTGCGGCGCTTGCCGGAATGTTTGTCCAATCTTGCTTCAGTTTTGTGTTCCATCTCCTTCCCGGTGCGGTTCTGCTAGGGATCTGCCTAGGACTGATTTCAAGGTCACCGGGACGACCCGGGAAAAGCCCGCAGCGGGTGGGTTCAAAAATTCTCCTGTCACTCGCAGCTCTCTCCTGTGTGGTGCTGCTTCTGCCCTCGGGCTGGAGGAATTCGAAGGTAACTGCGGTTTTATGGCCCAGCTATTTTGGCAAGAACTCGGGTGGCACGGACGAATCGAGAATCGATGCATTGAGCGAAGCCATCCGGATCCTACCGCTCGCGACGCTCTATCAGGACCGGGCGGTGATCTATCAGAAAATTGCATCCGAACTGCCCGAGAAGGATTATCCCGAAGCCGCAGGGCGAGTGATCGACGACTATGTGGAAGAAGAGCGGCTTCACCCGTTTGATCCGGAACCGGTGATCAACCGGGCCAATCTGTTGAGTCATCTGAATCGGGATGCCGAGGCGGAGAAGGCCTTCGAACGGGCGATCCGCCTGCAAGGCAAGATGGAAGTTGCCTATCGGGGGCACTTGTCGCTTTCCATGCATCTGTTGCGGAAGGGAGTCCGACAGTTTGATGCATCAGATCCGGCACCGAGCCTCGAAACCCTTGAGGTTGCTGCGCAAGAAATGGAGCAGGCTGCCGAAAAGCTGCGCTGGACCGTGTTGAATCTCTACGGCGAGCGGATCTCCGTTCACGAAAATCTCGGTGCGGCGCGCGAAGCGAATGGCGACTATCAAGGAGCCATGATGGCCTACGATTTCACCTCCAAACTTCCTTACGGTGTCCGGGCCAACTACCGCGCGGGCGTCCTCCACTGCAAGCTGGCCTCCTCCGCATGGGCCGCCCGCCGGCCGGCCGAAGCGCTCGGCCACTTCATCGAAGCGAAAAAACGCATCGAAATGGCAGGTGGCCAACTTCCTAATGGAGTGACACCGAGCCAGCAGTTGGAGTATCTCGCGTATCTCAACAAAACCATTGAATACTTGAAGGGCGCGAAAATCGAACCTGTCCTTCCCCCTCCGCCCTGAATGGAATCTCAGTGAACGAACTGATCCCAGGAAATTTGCTTTTCGGCAAAGTCTTCGATGAACGCCTGCAGTTTGGCGTCCGCCTCTTTTTCACTCACTTCATTTTCAATCCACGGAACCTTGCCATACCACATGGTCGCAGAAACATAGGCCCAGCGTTGATCCATACCACTCACCAGACGGTCCTTCATGTCCATCACCGTGCGTTCGATATGATCATTGGTAATCCGTTCATGACCGACAAAGAAATAGTAGGTTAGGCAGTTGAATCTCACATATCTCTCCCGTTCTCCGGGCTGTGCCGCATTCTTCGACTGGATGGAGACAAGTCTCTTGGTCGGGACCTGCCGATGATTGGCGAGTGTCAGCAGTTGATTCGTCGAGGACAGGATGTTGTGCCCCTGGGAAGGCATGCAGCGTTCGGGGCGATGGATGGAATTGTTGATGTCGGAGCCTGAGAGGACCACCGAGAGGTCGATTCTATCAGGTATTTTGTATCCATCGATGTTATACTCGCCAAGTCTTGCTTTGAGGCAGATCGCCTTGGAAAACCGGGTATCCTTGGAAAGAGCTGCCAGTTCTTCAGGACTGGGCGCTTGCTTCTCGAATGACCAACCACCGGAATCGGTCGGCATCTCCATGTTGACGGCAGATTGCGCGACCTGGCCGCCTTTGGGCAGAAGATAAGTCAGGCCCATTGTCCCACCGAGAATCAACGGCAATAGCCATGGGGGTTTGATCATGTTTCAGGAACGAATGATTTTGTCTCGCCGGAGCGGGTGACCACCACCCTTCTCACTTCCCTGCGCCCCGCCTTTTTCCAAGGAAGACCACCTTCCAGAACCGAGTGGATGAAGAGCAGTAGTAACAACGAAAACGGATAGAACAACAGCAATCCTGACCAGTCGTGCCAGGTGCCCGCCGCCCACCGCGCGTTGCCATACTCGGCGATGACAAAGATTGAAATCACCCGCAGCGCATTGCCAAGGATCGCGAGCGGAAATGCGGATAGAAACAGTAGGACCCGTTTCCAAAATGCGATCTTTGCGATGTATGCCCACGCCGCGGAAATCATTAGAAGTGCCATCAGGGAACGGATGCCGCTGCAGCCCTTTGCGATGTCAAGGGGCTCCCAGTTGCCCTTGATCGGCAGAACTTTGGTCCCTTCCACATAGGTCTCCACCCCGAAAAGTGCCGAACCATGGTGAGCCAGCGATGTCGCAATCAACTGCAGGTGGGTGGTCGCCTGCTGGAAACTGGGCAACGGAATCGCCAGCCAGAAAAAGAAAATCGGAAAGGTCAGCATTTTCGCCACCCGCCATCCCCAGAGATATAGCGCGGAGCCCCACAAAATTATGGGCAAGGCCCCCAGCGTGATCCGCGGCTGGAGGGTGCGGTAGCCAACCATGTAAATCAGCACTCCGATCAGAACTAACAGAAGCCCCCAGTAGCTGCCATCGCCCACCGCAGCTTTGAGATCCTTGAAGCGGTAAATGATCAAGCCGGCAATCACCAAGGGAAATAGGGGACCATGTTCATAGTCGGTTTCACCGTTCCATGCCACATGGATCCAGTCGAAAGATGACAGCGCATGGGTGGCACCGAAATGTGAGTCAAAGCCGTAAAACCATAACAAGGCAGCGACGGAGATCAGGATGGAAATCCATAAAAGCGGGCTCGCCGATTCCGCACCGGTCGATGGCGGTTGGTCCGAGGCAGGCTCGTTAGGATTGATGGGCATCTGGCGGGAAGGGATTGGACGATTTACGAGCAAAGTATTGCCGACCGTCCGCACACTGTCAACAATCCGCCCGCCAACCTGTTTGTCGCTCTTTTTTGCCCATGAAAATCATCAGTGGAACCGCTCACCGCGCCCTTGCCGAACGAATCGCGGAGAACCTCGGCCAGCCGCTCGCAGACGTCCATGTTTCGGCCTTTCCCGATGGCGAAACCGAGGTGAAAATCAATGAAAACGTCCGTAATGCCGATGTTTTCATCATCCAGCCGAGCTGCCCGCCGACCAACCACAACATCATGGAGCTGCTCATCATGGTGGATGCGGCACGCCGGGCCAGTGCGGAGCGAATCACCGCCGTCATGCCGTTTTTTGGCTACGCCCGCCAGGATCGGAAAGACCAACCGCGGGTCCCGATCACGGCCAAGCTGATTGCCAATCTGCTCACCTCCGCTGGCGTGAACCGGGTCCTCACGATGGACCTCCACGCCCCGCAGATCCAAGGATTTTTCGATATTCCAGTGGATCATCTTTACGCCAAATCCGTGCTGATCAGCTACCTTCGCGAGCGCCATCCAGACACTTCGAACCTCACGGTCGTGTCTCCGGATGTCGGCGGCGTGAAAATGGCCCGAGCTTATGCAGACGCACTGGGAGCCGAGTTAGCGATCGTCGCCAAACACCGGGTCAGCGCGACGCGGGTCGAGGCGATGAACGTGATCGGAGAAGTCGCCGGCCGCGACGTGCTGCTGGTGGACGACATGACGGAAACCGCCGGAACACTCACCGCCGCAGCAGATATCCTGCATAAACACGGGGCGAAACGCATTTATGCCGGAGTTTCCCACGCCATTCTTGGTGAATTGGCTCATCAGCGGATCCGGGATTCTTCGATCGAAGAGGTGATCACCACCGACTCCGTACCGCAGGCTGCCGGGCCGAAGGTGCAGGTCGTTGGCATCGCCCCGCTGCTTGGTGAAGCGATCCGCCGCATCCATTGCGGCCAGTCGATCACCTCGCTATTCGCAGTTTAAAAAGCGGGTCAGCCGATTCCCGAACAAATTTTTGACAAGCGGGCATCAGGCGGCTACATCCCTCGCCCCCGTACTGGGTGCAGTAATCCCCGGCGGAACTAAACACAAACGACATCATCGTCATGGCCAAGAAGACATCACTCAAAGCAGCTCCACGCGCACGCAGCGGAACCGGACGCCTCAAACAAATGCGCCGCGAAGGCTGGGTTCCTTCCGTGATCTACGGAAAAGGCACTGAAAACATCAATCTCAAGGTGGATGCGAAGACCTTCACGGAACTCCTCGCCCGCAGCAGTTCGGAAAACATCCTCGTCAACCTCGACATCGAAGGCCACGGCGTCCGCCTCGCGTTTCTTCAATCCGTCCAGCACGACTCCCTTTCCGGCATCACGCTTCACGCCGACTTCCGCGCCATCGACGAAAACACTGCCATCACCGCACACATCCCGACCCACCTCAACGGTGAGTCCGTGGGTGTAAAAGCCGGTGGCCTCGTCGAGCAATATGTCCACGCGATCGAAATCACCTGCCTTCCAAACGACCTTCCGGAGACCCTCGAGGTCGACATCAGCGCGATGGATATCGGTGCTTCCCTCCACATCGGCGACATCAAATTCCCGAGCGGTGTGAAAGCCACCCATGCCGCCGACGTCGTCGTCGCCCACATTGGCAAGCCCGCCGCAGCCGTTTCAGAAGCAGCCGCCGCAGCTCCCGCCAAGTAAGCTTCGGATTCGTTTCCGTCATAACGCCCGGTCTGCGTCACGCGGTCCGGGCGTTTTTGTGGATAAGGGATTGTGGATCGGGGATTGTAGATCTAAATCTTTCATCCGAGATCTCCAATCTACGATCCCCTATTCTCTTCCATGTCTTTCTCGCTCATCGTCGGCCTCGGTAATCCCGGGCGCCAATACGAAGACACCCGCCACAATGTTGGGTTCATGGTGCTCGACCGGATGGCCGCCGCGGCCGGGGTGACTTTTCAGTCCGTTCCAAAATGGCAGAGCCACCTGGCCAAGCTGCCCGGCTCCGGCACCATCCTGCTCAAGCCGCAGACCTTCATGAACCTGAGCGGCCGCGCCATCCAGCAGATCCTCTCGTTTCACAAATGGCAGCCCTCCGAAATGCTCGTCATCTACGACGATGTCGCCCTGCCCCTCGGCAGTCTCCGCTTTCGCGAAAAAGGCTCGGCCGGTGGACACAATGGGATCAAGTCTATCCTCCAGCATCTGCCGAATGACGAATTTCCCCGGCTGAAACTCGGAATCGGCGGCAGCCAACCCGGCGAAATGGTCGGTCACGTCCTCGGTAAGTTCGCTCCGGACGAAAAAACCGTTCTCGAAAACATGCTTGCCACCGCAGTGGAAGCCGTGCAGTTTTCGCGCTCCCAAGGAATCGCCGCTGCGGCGAATCGTTATCACACTCGCAACAATCCACCACCACCATCTGATGAGTCGCAAATACCAGGGCCTGATCGTCCTTAATACCAAGTCCCTCGAAGGCACCGTTGACGACCTCGTCACCGCCGTTTCCAAGGAATTCGAAGCTGAAGGCGTGAAGATCGACAAGATCGCCCAGCTTGGCCGCCGCCAGTTCGCCTATGAATCCCGCCACCTCGAGGCCGGTCATTACGTCAACTACACCTTCCAAGGCTCCCCGGAATCGATCACCAAGATCCAAGGTCGCCTCAAGCTCAACGGCCACGTCCATCTGCAGCATTTCCTGCGGATCGCCTGAGTTTTCCGCTCGCATCGCGCAGCTCAGTCCCTCAGCATTCCTCTCGTTATGGCCAATCTCAACAAAGTCATGCTCATCGGCAATCTCACCCGGGATCCCGAATTGCGCCACACCCCGAAAGGCACTGCGGTCTCCGAAATCTCGCTGGCGATCAACCGCAACTGGACCAACGAGCAAGGCCAGAAACAGGAGGACACGACCTTCGTGGAAGTCACCCTCTGGGGTCGCCAAGCCGAGGTCGTCCAACAATACGTCACCAAGGGCAGCCCGATCTACATCGAAGGTCGGCTTCAATTGGACTCGTGGGATGACAAGGAAACCGGCAAGAAGCGCAGCAAGCTGAGAGTCATCGGCGAAAATTTCCAATTTCTCTCGGGTAAACCGGGTGGTGGCGGCGGCGGTGGCGGTGGCGGAGAATACTCCGAACGCTCGCAACAGTCCCCTGCCCCGCAGCAACGCTCCGGCCCGCCGCAAGGTGCCTCCGCAGCCCCTGCCGACGACTTCCAAGAGGACGACGATATCCCGTTCTAACTTTCTGATAGAACCATCTCATCAAAGCGAGGCCGCGCGAGCAGCCTCGCTTTTTTTGCGTTTCGATACTCCCACCGGTTCGCAAGAGGACGAGGGGAATCATACCCGTTTCGAAAATTGATATGACTTGGAGAATGCCGCCGTCCCTCAGTGGAAGGGATCTTCGGTCCCTTCTGTTCTCTTCACATGGCGGAAGAAAATGGACCGGAGATCCATTCCCCTTATTTTTCACGGCCGATTGAATTCCGCGCGGCAAGACTTCCGAGTGTTCTGCTTTTCATTCCACGGGAGTCCTGCCACAACCTTCTCGGAATAGACCTTGCGAAATTCGGTCAGTTTTTGTCCGGAGAACCCGTAATCCACTTTAACCGTTCGTCATTTTCATCCCATGCCCTGTCCATTCCATACTCGCCCGGATCCATTCAAACTCGCCCGCGAACGCGATGGTGTTCTCATCAACAATTTCCAAGGCAATGAGGTTCCGATGGTGCTGAGACACGAAGACCTTAGGGCCGCAGCCAAGGACTGGCAGGCTCTCAGTTCGGATGCCCCGATGCGCGTGCCGATCCCCTCCGAAGAGGAAGTCCGAACCGTGCGTCAGCTTCCACTGGAGGTCGATCCTCCCGAACAAACCGACTACCGCAAGATTGCCGAGCCCTTCTTTGCACGGGCGAAGCTGCCTGATGTGATTGCAAGGATCGAGACTTTGGTGTTTGAGCTTCTCGAACAGGCGATGAGATGCGATTCGTTAGAAATCGTCCGCGAATTCGCCATTCCTCTGCAATCGCGCGCTCTGGCCATCCTGCTCGACATGCCAGATTCGGAAGCGGAAATATGGATCGGCTGGGGAACGCACGTCTTCCGCGAAGGCGACGGTACCTCCAAAGGAGCCGATCTCGAAGCCTATATCAACAAGCTGCTAGATGACGGAACACGCCAGCCGTGTGACTCGTTTTTCAGCGCGCTCACCCGTGCCACATTTCGAGGACGTCCCCTTACGCGGGAGGAGATGATGGGGTTTTGCAGCATTATGTTCGCCGGCGGACGCGATACCGTTATTAACTCGATTTCCGGCGTGATCGCCCACCTCGGCACAAAACCGGCAGACTTCGCGTGGCTCAAGGAGGATGCCCGGCGGATTGTCAATGCGGGCGAAGAGTTCTTCCGGGTGATCTCCCCGGTCACCCATCTCGCGCGGGTCGCCACCAAGGAAATGGAACTGCATGGCGCACAAGTCCGTCCCGGCGATCTCGTTTCGCTGTGTTTCGCCTCGGCCAACTACGACAAGGAGGTCTTTGAATGCCCGGAGGAAACACGCCTCGACCGCAAGCCCAACCCGCATGTCGCCTTCGGCTTCGGTCCGCATCTCTGCCTCGGAGCAGCCCATGCTCGCCTCGTCGTCCGCAGCCTCCTTAAAGTTATCTGCGAGCGAGTGGGCAGCATCGACATTCTAGCAGCCGAGGAAAATCTGGAACGGGAATCCTCCTACGAACGCAGCCTCGCCTACCGCCGCCTCCTCGTCCGCATGGCGGCAAAGGGACATCAGGTTTAATCCAAATAGGGATTTTCACGGAGCTCCTCGCCGATGGTGGTGCCGGGCCCATGCCCGGGTAGAACCTTTGTCTCGGGGGGCAGGGACATCAGATGCTTCGCGATGCCGTCTAGAAGCTGTGTTGTGCTCCCACCCGGCAAGTCGGTGCGGCCGATGGAGCCTGCGAACAGGGTGTCCCCGGAGAAGACGACGCCGTGATCCGCGAGATGGAAGGTCACACTGTCTGACGAATGCCCGGGGACCTGGGCCAGTGAAATTTCCAATCCGGCGAGTTTCAGCGGTTCGCCCATCATGAAATGCCGATCGATCTGATAGGTAGTGACCAAGATCGGCATGCCCCAGCCGCGGGCCATCGACTCGAGGGTGAGATCCTTGGAATAGTCCTCCAGCGCGTGAAGCCGTGCACCGGATTCCTTCATTTTCGCTGCGTCGGTGACGTGGTCGTAGTGCTGGTGCGTGAGAAGCACGTCATCAACACGAACGCCGCGGCTGGCGATCCACTCCGTGACGCCCTCCGGCGCATCGATCAGGAGGTTACCGTCCGGTGTTTCGATCAGGTAGCTGTTCGTTTGGACGAAGCCGCCGGTGTAGGTGGTTATTTTCATGAAATGAGCGCACGCGGAACTTGGATGGCATGAGCCAACCTAGCAATCGGGAATCATTCGTAATTTCCGTTTTCAAACAAAACGCCCCATCCTTGCGGACGGGGCGTTTGC
>JBBQDJ010000061.1:0-12032 GCA_038319595.1 Verrucomicrobiales bacterium | reverse complement strand
GCTCCGCGTAGGCGCGCAGGAACCGACGAAGGTGGATCTTGCCGTGGCGGAGTCCCTTGCAGCTTACGAAAAGGGCGATCGTTCGGTCGAGCGGATCGCGCTCCTGCTCCCACAGCTCGCCGATCCCGCGCGGCGCAATATCGTGAGGACCCGCTTGATGGATCCCCTGCCGGTGAAGGAACTCGTCGGGCTGTTAAAACACAACTCACTCGCGGTGCGGCTCGGAGCGCTGGAGTTGTTGGAAGAGCAGGCGGGCGGCGACTTCGAATTTAATCCATGGAACGCGCCGGAGATGGCGGAAAATGTCGGCCCGCTCGCCCGCTGGGTGGAATGGTCGGCCAAGGAGCCCGGCAAGAAAGATGGCACGCCTGCCAAGTCCTTGCTCGGTGATGACCAGCGTCGCGGCTACCTTCGCGATTTGTTAGGGCAGGACGATGACAAGGCGTCCCGCGCCCGCCACATGCTGGAGACGGATGGTCTCGGGTCGGTTTCATTTCTCGAGGATTTTCTAACGGCGACTCCGGCGCTTCCCGCCGGTGGCCGCGCGCGGGTGCGGCAGGCGCAGTATCAAATCGTTCTCGCGCCTCGGCTTGGTCCCGGGTCGTCGGAAGCCGCGCGGAATCTGGCCTTCGGTTCGCGCGACCAATTGCTCGCTGCGCTCGCCACCGCGAAGGCCGCCGGTCCGCTGTGCCTGCCGATCCTACGGGATTTCATCGACCATCCCGACCCGCTGGTGCGCGAGACGGCCATCGATTCCATCTTAGTGACAGGCGGTGTTGACGCCTTGCCGCTGGTGGCGCCGGTGTTAGCGAAAGAACCGGACGTGAACGTGATCCACGGCGCGCTGCGGCGGCTCAAGGATGTCCCGGGCGAGGCCTCCGCGACACTCGCCGCGTCGTTTCTCACCCATGCCGATGAGGACCTCTTGGTCTCCGCGATCCAAACCTGTCTGAAACTCGCCGGCGGCGACGAAAGTGGCCGCGGCTCCTTCGGCTCGAAGGGCAAGGCTCCCTCTAACAAAGGTGAGCCCGCAATCATCGCCGCCCTCAGCGATCCACGCTGGCGGGTGCGGGTGGCCGCGCTCGAATATGTGGCCGCGCGCAAGGTGTCCAAGGCATCGGATACCGTCCTGCGATTGCTGGAGGATCCCGACGAGTTTGTCCGCTTCGCCTCGATCAAGGCGGCCGCCGCGCTTGGATTGAAAACCGCCTTGCCGAAGTTGAAAGCGATTTTCATGGCGAATGAAGCCATGACCGGTCCAGTGCTCGAGGGTTACGCAGCGTTGAGTTCGACACCGGATGCGGAAATGCTCAACCAACTCGCCAAGGTCAGCCCTGAAGCGCGCATCGCCGCCGTGCGCTCGGCGGAGACTAACAAGGAGATGGTGGATCTGGTGATCCGTTTTGCCAGCGATCCTGATAGTGATGTTTCGTGTGCCGCCCTGCGGTTTCTTGGTGCCGATTCCGACCGGGTCCAGAACAACTCCATCGCCTCCGTCTTAGTCGAAGCAATGCGCTCCGGTTTGCCGGAGAAGCGGATCGCAGTGCTCGAGCGCCTGATATTGCCTGATAGTAAGATGGTGGATCCGGCAGTTATGCGTCTTCTCGGGAACGCCATGGAGCGGGCGGAAAAAACCGCGCTGGATCCACTTTACGACGGGTTTCTCAAACCGCTTGAGATCGCCACTCCTAATAATTCCGCCGCGCCCGTCGCCCGGATTCCCGCCGCTCAGGCCGCGCTGGTGGCCGAGTTGGTGAAACTGACCGGGAGCGAAGGCGGTCTGGACCTCCAATTTTCCGCCGCACTCGCGCTCGCCCGCGTCGGCCAAGTGGACGGGTTAAAAACCCTAGTCAAACTGCTGCCCACCCTTTCCACCGCCCGCAAGGCAGCGATTGCGGAGAACCTCGGTGAACCTTCCAGCCGCGAGGCGCTGCCACTTTTACAAGCGCTGTTGCGTGATCCCATCGAGGAAATCCGGTCCGCCGCCGCCAGCCGCGCGCTCTCGAATGACAAGGCTCCCGCGTTCACGCAGTTGGTGCTCGATGAACTCTCCCGCCCCGACACGCGGCTCCAGCCGCATGAAATTTACAGCTACTCCCTCGAGTCCATCGGCCGCAGCCAATCCTGCGGACCGCTCCTCCGTTCTTGGGCGCTCAAAACCTTGCAGGATGCGAAATCCACTCCGCCTCTGAAGATCCTCGCATGCATCGCGCTGGGCGGACAGACACCCGCCTCCGCCGCACCGCTGTTAGTCAGCCTCGTCACCGGCTCGCCCAGCGTCTGGGTGCGGCGGGCCGCCGCGCATGCCCTGGGTTGCAACCGTCAGGCGGATTGGAAGCCATTGGTGGAAGAGGTCTCTCAGGATTCCTCCCCCTTCGTTCGTGAAACAGTTCCTGCCGTCGTCAATCGCAAGTTCAAATCGTGGGTCCACCATTTCGATGACGTCCATGTCGCCAACGATAACAATTACTACTACGACAGTTCGAATCGCGCGCCTGCCAAATCCGATGCGGTCATCCTGGCCGCGCTCGAGCGACTGGCAGCACCTGCGGAGATCTCACCGGTCGTCCGTTTCGACGCGCTGTTCGCTCTGATGGCCCAGGGAAGGCCGGTGGATATCAATGCGATGGTGCAACTGCTAGGCCAACAGCCGGAGGACGCGCGGGTGTCCTATCAGGTAGCGCGCTGGTTTGAAAGCGCGGCCAAACAGGCGGGGCCCGGACTGCGGCCGCTCTTCTCGGCGATCGACACTTCAAGTATTTCAGCGGACACGTTGCCCATCCTCGTGAAGCGGTTGAATCCGGAAGGTTCCGGAGAAAAAGCGCCCGTGAGTTTCGCCGCCCTCGGGTCGCACGCGGCGGATACGACTGCCACCCAACAGGTGACTGCTGCTCCTGAAGCTGCGGTGAAAATCCGCCGCGACAGTCTGCCGGTGGTGTTCTTTTACAAGCCCGGTTGCCGCGAATGCGCCCGCACCCGAGAGATTCTTGGCACCTTGAAACACGACCACCCGACACTGGTCGTCGAGGAATACAATATCATGGAGGCAAATGCTGTGGTGCTAAATCAAGCCTTGTCCGACCGCTTCCAAGTCCCCTCGATGAAGCACAACATCGCCCCATCAGTCTTCACCCAAAGCGGCTTCCTCGTCCGCGAGGATATTGAGCCGCCGGCACTCGCCGCCTTGCTCGGAAAGACGGCGGGCAGCGATCAGGACGACGCGTGGAAAGCGGTCGGCCAACCGCAGATCGAGGCAGCAAAAGCCGAGGTCAGCCAGCGCTTTCAGGCACTCACGCTGCCGGTGGTCATCGGTGCTGGCCTGCTCGACGGGGTGAACCCGTGTGCCTTCGCCACCATCATCTTCTTCCTCTCCTACCTCCAGATCGCCCGCCGGTCGAAACGGGAAATGCTGCTCACTGGTGCCGCCTTCATCCTCGGGGTTTTCCTGGCCTATCTCGCCGCCGGACTGCTGCTCTATCAGGCACTGGCCGCGCTGCACGAACGCTTCGCCGGCATTCAGAACTGGCTCAACCCACTCTTCGCCGCACTCGCACTGCTCGCCGCCGCCTTTTCATTCCGCGACGCCCTGCGCGCGCGGCGCGGCCGGATGGACGAGATGACGCTCCAGCTTCCCGGGTTCCTGAAGGACCGCATCCGCGGTGTGATCCGGACCGGGGTGCGGGCGCGGCGCTTCGTCATCGCGGCCTTCCTCACCGGCATCGCGATTTCATTCCTCGAACTCGCCTGCACCGGTCAGGTCTATGCGCCGATCGTCTATCAAATCCAACAAGGCAAACTCGATGCCGTCGCGATGCTGGTCATTTACAATCTCGCGTTCATCGCCCCATTGATCGCGATTTTCCTGTTAGCTTACGGCGGTTTGCGCAGCGAGTCGCTGATCGCCCTGCAGCAGAAGCACACCTTCGCGGTAAAAATGGCGCTCGGAGTTTTATTCCTGCTGCTGGCCGCGTTCATTCTCCTCGGCGAGCGTCTGCTGGCGCACTGAGGGACTGTTTGAAACCCTCCGGTCAGCAGACGGGAAGAATCTTTCAATCGCAGATGAACAGGATCGACCTAGATGGAAGAGTGATGAAATCTTGCTAAGGACTGGTCCACTCAGATCGGATCCGAACCATGGATCGAATTTTCTTCATGCAATGAACGTTAACGCTCTGTCACCAAGCCTTGCCTCAGGTTCTCCGACCGACGAACCACCGCAGCCGAACACTCCTAACCTAACAGCCACCATGCTGTGGTATCAGCAGGCGGCGGAGAAGTGGACTGAAGCCCTGCCGGTGGGAAATGGCCGACTCGGCGCGATGGTGTTCGGTCGCGCAACCCAAGAGCGGATCCAGTTCAACGAGGACACCCGCTGGTCAGGCGGCCCCTATGACTCGGTGGTCTCGGGTGGCGCTGAACACTTGGCGGAAATTCGCCAACTCATCTTCGCCGGCGAGTATCGCAAGGCCCACAAACTCTTCGGACGCCACTTGATGGGGTCACCGATCGAACAACAGAAATACCAGTCATTCGGCGACCTCGTGCTCGACTTCGGCGGCGGAGAAATCTCCCACTACCGCCGCCAGCTCGACCTGGACACGGCGATCGCTACCACTCGCTTCATTCGCGACGGCGTCACTCACAGCCGTGAGGTTTTCGTATCGCCAGTGGACCAAGTCCTCGTGGTGCGACTCAGCGCCGACCGGCCGGGTTCGGTTTCCTTCAGTGCCGAACTTCGTGGCATCCGCAATACGAGCCACTCGAACTATGGCACCGATGTGTTCACGATGGACGGTCTCGGCGACGACCGCTTGCTGCTGCGCGGCAAGTCGGCCGACTATCTAGGCGTGGCCGGAAATCTGCGCTACGAGGCACAGCTCCAGGCCCGCGTTGCCGGGGGTGTCATGCGCGTGGTGGACGATCGGCTGATTGTCACGGGTGCCGATCACGCGACCCTATTCCTCGCGGCCGCCACGAATTTTGAGAATTACCAGAGCCTCGGTGCCGACCCGCACCGCCGGGTGGAGGACGCACTGCGCTTGGCGGCGGCGAAACCCTACGAAGCTATTCTAACAGATCACTTGCGCGAGCATCGGCGTTTGTTTCGCCGCGTGACGGTGGACCTCGGCAAAAGCCCGGCGTCGTCGCTGCCCACCCCCGAGCGGCTGGCGCAAACGGAGCCCTCCAAAGATCCGGCGCTGGCAGCGCTGATCCTGCAGTTCGGGCGATACCTGCTGATTTGCTCATCCCGGCCCGGCACCGAGCCCGCCAACTTGCAGGGGATCTGGAACGAGGACATGAACCCCAAATGGGATTCGAAATATACCATCAATATCAACACCCAGATGAACTACTGGCCCGCCGAGCCGGGCAATCTGGCAGAATGTGCGGAGCCTTTGTTTCAGTTGATCGCCGACCTCGCGGAGAATGGTCGTCACCTCGCTAAAGTTCATTATGATTGCAAGGGCTGGGTGGCCCATCAGAACACCGATCTCTGGCGTGCTGCGGCTCCGATGGATGGGCCTAACTGGGGCACGTTCACCGTCGGCGGTGCCTGGCTCACCACGCATCTGTGGGAGCATCAGTTGTTCGGCCAGGACAGCCAGCAACTCGCCGCCCACTATCCATTGCTGAAAGGCTGCGCGGAGTTCTTCCTCGATTACCTCGTGCCTGATCCGCGCACCGGAAAACTCGTGACCTGTCCTTCGAGCTCGCCGGAGAACTCCCCGGGCCGACCCGACAACACCCCGTTTTATGACGATCTGGTGAGTTGGGTGAGTCCGGGCACCACGCTGTGTGCCGGGTCAACAATCGACCTGCAAATCGTCGCGGAGGTGTTTGATCAAGTCGTGCAGGCCGCCACGCTGCTCGGGATCGATGAGGAATTCTCTGGCAAGGTCACCGCAGCACGGGAGCGACTGGCCCCGATGCAAATCGGCGCCAATGGTGAACTGCAGGAGTGGCTGGAGGACTGGCCGCAAAGCGAGACGAGTCATCGGCATATCTCCCCGTTGTATGGACTCTATCCGGGGCATGGTATTTCGCTGCGGAAAACTCCGGATCTCGCGCAAGCCGCCGCCGCAGTGCTCGATCAGCGTGGCCTCACTGGCACCGGGTGGACATCCGCCTGGAAAGCCGCCTGCTGGGCGCGCCTTGGTCGGCCCGAGCGAGCGATAGAGAACTTCGACTATGGCATGGCCCACTACACCAGCCCCAACCTGTTCTCATTGTGCATCGGTGCGCCGCAGGTTGACGGCAGCCATGGCTTCAGCGCTGCGCTCATGGAGATGCTACTGCAATCGCAGGATGGCGAGATTCACCTGCTGCCCTGCCTGCCTGCCAACCGCTGGCCGGCAGGGAGCGTCCGTGGCTTGCGCGCGCGCGGAGGTTTCACAGTCGATCTGGAATGGCGGGAAGGCAAACTGACTGCGGCGGTCATCCACTCGCAGTCGGGCAACCCGCTGCGGCTCCGCTATCAGGACCGCGTCCGCACGTCGCAACCCGTCGCAGGCACCGCCTTCGAGTGGGATGGAAACTAACATCATCATCAAACACCAACATGAAACAGATTTTCCCTATTGTTAGCTTGGCCGCCTCGTCTTTGGCCTGCTTCGGACAAGGCCAACCAACCAGTGGCACCGTTGATTCAGCAGCAGGCCAAGTCACTTTGGAGTCCGAGGGCTTGCATGGCTACATCGGGTACGGTCTCGAGCCGCTCCCGGCCGGATCCGACTACCGTTATGGGATCGGCTTCTACGCGGCCGTCTGGTCATTGGTGGACAAGCCATTGGCAAATTTCCAAATCGGTCTGCCCGCCACATGGATTCTGCCGGATAACTCAGACAACAAGGACAAGCCACTGGCACCCGAAGGCACCTTGGCGCGGAAGTGGAAGGAGCGGGGACCGACCTGGAGCAGTGTGTTCCAGACGATGGAAGGTGGTTTGGGATATTGGGCGGGAAATCATTTCCGCTATGGTCCGCCGAAGTTCAGCATGAACGCTACGCCGCAATGTTATGACTATGAAATCGGTTCACCGGGATGGTCGTTCTTTTACAGCAACGAAGCGCTGGCGGACAATCGCTTGGGAATCGCACAGTTGGCCAATCGGCTTTTGATTCCGCCAGATGCGCTGCCTTTCCAAGGAACGCCAGACGGTCAGTTCCTTGGTTACTCCTGGATGGCATTGCCCTTTACAGAGGCCACCACGGGTGACCCGCCGACGGGAGATCAGAGCTGGACCTGTTTCCTCAGTGCCGCGAACTTCAAAGGCCCGATTGCTTATTACATCCCGGAAACTTGGAGTAAAATCGGCAAGATTTTCAATGAGCCGTTCCTCCACGGACGCGGGCTTGATGCGCGTCCTGCGGTCATGGGTGGTGGTGCCATGGAGATCAACACGGTGCCGCGTTTCGATGCGAAGGACGCGAAAGGGACGGTCTATTCAAAGATTCCAAAAATGCGATTTCCTGTCGATCAACAAGGACATGCCAACCTCGTGCAAGACGTGACTTTCTACTCGAAGAAGACTCTCTACGACGCATTTCAGTCATGGAGAAAGGGTGGCCCCATCTGCTCGGGCAAGTTCGATGTAAAGACCGCATGGAAGCCGAAGCTCAACACAGAAACCACGCGCTACAAGCAAGCCGGGAAGAAGATCATTGGAATCGAGAGCATCTTCGACACCACGATCGATGAAAACAATGTCTGGGGGCTGAAGTGGAACCCAAACGCAATCAGCGCGAAAGGCGAGTTCCCCGAGTATTTCAAAGAGCTTGGTTCCGAACGCGTCGCCGTCGCGGCGAAAGATGTGCCAATAGAAACTAAGCTGCACGCGCAGGAGTTTCCATTGGGCAAACCGGGTGCTGCTTACACTTCCCCCACCACGGGTGCTTGGACGCAGCCGGGTGCCAAGAACGGTCCCTTTACCGTAGTGCTAACGGATGGCTCGGAGGTGACCTATTCGTGGTATCGCTTCGTCGATCAGCCATCATTTCAGCAATACCGCTGGAGCGAGGAAAAGAAGGCACAGTTGCAGGCGTTCATCGTGAAGCTGCACGCGAACTGGCCGATTGATCGCGACTACATGGCTCCGCCCACCCATGGAACCTTGGTGAAACTCGACCCCGCCTTGCTCGTGACGCCGCCAGCGGGAATGGAGGTGGGCTATGTCCCCATCGTGACGCGCCAAACCGTCAGGGTGTCGGATCTGAGCAAGATCGTAACGCCACAAATGCTGGTGGGCGGCTATCAGCGTGATCCGAATGAAAACGGCTGGCATGTTGGCCAACTCACGCTCCTCGAAGGCGGAAAAGGATCACCCAGTTACCGCTGGACGAATCAAGCCGGCAGCAGTTGGAATCTTACCTCTGACCTCACCAACGCGCGGCTGCAATGCGCCAAAGACAGCCCCTACTTCCAAAAAGAATCCGGCCGCAGTTTCCACATCGAAATGCGATCGCCCTCAGCGGCTGTGAAGTCCGCAGTCGCCGGATTCCATTTCAATGGAGACTTCTACAAGCGAATGGGCGACCGATGATAATTAGGTAATACAGATGGGTCAAAAATTGGTTGAAAATTCACCTCTCTGGATGCCATGCAACGACCAAAGAGAAGCGGGATGCGGGAAGGGGAAACAGCCCAAAAATCACATTTTTGTTAGCCTTTTCTCTTTTCAGATTAAATTCAATCAGTGAGTTGGTTTGGCGACACCTGCTGACCGGGTGGAGTTCTCGCATTGAGGTGATCCAACGTTGATCAATTGACGGATTGATCGATACCATATCGATTATTTGATCCTGAAGATTGCCATGAAACCTACACTCCTCCTTCCGATGTTTAGCGCCGTATTGTTAGCCGGTCCGGTGACCGGACAATCCAGCAGGTCCATCCCTAATTTCGCCACTGCGAATCTTGTCTTGGGCGATACCGATTTTCGCGGTGGGGGCAGTGGGGGAACAAGTGCGATGGAGTTTTCTAATGGCTTGACGGGGGATGTCGCCATGGATGCAACGACTCGCAAGGTCTTCGTGGCGGACGGTTTCCGGGTGCTGCGCTTCGCCAATGCGGATGCGCTCGCGAACGGGAGCGCAGCGGAAGCCGTTTTCGGACAGGGTAACTTCACCACCTCCACGGCACCCAGCACGCCAAACGAGTTTCGATTCAGTGCCTTGGGAATCACCCTCGATCACAACGGACGTTTATGGGTCGCAGACATCAACAACAGGCGTGTTCTGAGATTTGACAATGCGAACACCACAGGAAATCTGCCCGCTGCCACCCGGGTTTATGGGCAACAAAATTTCACCACCAACGCTGCCGGTTTTGATGCGAAAGGGATGGCTGGGCCAACCGATGTGGTGGTAGATCTCAATGACCGGCTCTGGGTTGCGGACGCCAACAACAACCGGGTCCTCAGGTTTGACAATATCTCCAGCAAGCCAAGTGGTGCCGCCTCAGACGCTGTTCTCGGGCAAGCGACGCTTAGCACGGTGGGCGGTGGGCCCGAAGGTCTCAGTCAATCCGCCATGGATCTCCCGTATAGTCTGGCTGTGTCACCCACCGGAACACTATTCGTCGCAGATCGGGACAATAACCGTATCCTTCGCTTCACGGATGCGGCGGGCCTTCCCAATGGCGCCAATGCATCGGCGGTGTTAGGTCAGGCTCAGTTCAATACCGAAAGCACGGATGTCATTGCCTCCAAAATGAATGTGCCTTCAGGAATTTCAATTTCGGCGGATGACACGCTATGGGTGGCAGATCGCTACAATCAGCGTGTGTTGCGTTTTAATGATGCCTCCACCAAGGGAAACGGTGCTTCGGCGGATGGGGTTCTTGGCCAGCCGGATTTTTTCAGTAACCAACAGAATAACAATACTCAAGGGGCCTTCGCGCAAAACAGTCAGGGCTTCCTGTTTCCCGAATATCTGTTTGTGGATGATGCCAAGGGTGGTCTATGGGTGAGTGACAGTCAGAACAAAAGGGTTTTACGCTTCGGGGGTATTTCTGTCCCGCCAAAAGACACGATCAGGCCAAAAGTAAAGGTGGGCGAGTTTCCCAAGACCACCCGATTGACTAGTTTGAAAATCAAGGGAAGTGCGAGCGACAACCGAAGCGTAAAACGCGTCCAGTATCGCATTGGCAATGGCGCAACTAAAACTGCTAGAAACACCACCCGTTGGAGTTTCAATGCGAAGCTCAAAATCGGTGAAAACAAGATCACGATCTATGCCACGGATACCGCTGGCAATGTGAGCTCAAGCGAGATCATCAAAATCATTCGAAAATAGTTAGAATGAGGGAAATCAGTCAGGATAAGCGCCAGGTGGTAGCCAAAAGAATTTTTCTTTGAGGTCCCCGCAGCAGCACCAAATACGATTGGCCTGTGGCGGATGGGGTAGCGAGTCGCTGATCACCCTGCCGCAGAAGCACACCTACGCGGTAAAATTGGCGCACGAGGTTCTATTCGTTTTGCTGGCCGTTTTCATTCTCCCTGGCGGGTGCCCGCTGCCGGACTGATGGCGACGAGAGCAGTTGACGCAAAGCGGGGTAATCGACCTTCGCCTGATGACGGCGGTCGAGTGGAATGAATTCTAACCATATAACGCGATCGATGCCGTGTGTTTGTGCAGAGGTTTCGATGGCCGCCGCTTCGGCAGCTTCGCACGAGCGGCCGACGACCAAGGAGCGGTGGGCTTCCCATTCGAGAGCCGCCATCCGGATTGCTGGAAACAGTTCCCGCAGCGCGCATTCGATTGCAAAGGGATAGCGCGGGGCGTCTTCTGGCAAGACATCGACGGCGGGGAAAGCCGGGAGCTTCTCCGCACAGCGGCCTAACAACCAGACTCGGCCGTGGGTATCGAGCCAACCCGCGTCGCCCGTCCGGTGCCAGACTTCGCCGGCGACATGGATTTTCGTTTCTTCGTCGCCGATGCCACCCAGATAGCCGCCTAGCACATGATCGCCGCTGACGATGATTTCTCCGGCCTGTCCGTCTGCGACCTTCAGGTTGGCGAATTTTGTTTCATCCATCTGGCCTAACGGCGTCCCCCAGTGGTCCGCAATGATCTTCAGTTCGATCCCCGGCACTGGAAGACCCGAGCAAAGTCCCGCCCCTCGGCGAGTGAGGGAGTTGGTTTCCTCATTTGCCTCGTCTGCGGCGAAGTGCGCGATCGGTTCCGCTTCCGTAGAGCCATAGACCGAGTGGATGCGGGCATTTGGCAGCCGGTCGCGGAGACGGCGCAGCAGATCGTGAAACACCGGAGCACCGCCGGTATAGAGTTTGGCGAATTTGGGAAAGCTAACTGTCGATCGTAGCAATCCTTCGAAAAAAGCGGGCGACGCGGCGCAGCGCGTGACGTTGAAATTTACGCACTGACTCCGAATCGCCGCAACATCAGGTGAAGCGGGCTTCCCGAGATCCGTCGCCGCCAGCACGCTGGTTAGACCGGAAGCGAGATTGGCCAGCACGAACACCGGTAGCGTGATCAGATCGACTTCGGCCTCTTCGAAATCCAGCGACTGCGAAAGGGCCCGATGCTGTGCGAGCAGGAAACCGTGCGTCCGCACCGCCGCTTTGGGAATTCCCGTGCTGCCGCTGGTGAAGGTGACCAAGGCCGGCTCATTCTCCGCCACGCCGACGATGGGCGCACCTTCGGAATCCGTCCGCCAAGCCCGGGCACCGGGAAACCACGCGCCCGGGCAAATCGAGATCGGGATGTGCCGCATTTCCGCCACGCTCAGCCGTAGGCACTGTGCCTTCCACGACCCGAAGTAGGCGTGGGGCATCAAGCGCTGGCAACAAAGTGATAGAAATCGCCGGCCTGCGGAGGGATCCGCCAGCATCACCTGCAATCCCGCTTGGAAAGCGGCGAGTAGGAATTCGTAGAGTTCGATGGAAACCGGTTGGAATACGAGCACTACCTGCCCGCGCTGGAGTCCCATTTGCTGCAAGGTATCCGCCCCGGCACTCACCCGGCGGGACAACTCGCCGTAAGAAACGATCCGGTCCTCGTTTCGGAAGCGGTCTA
>JBBQDJ010000060.1:0-12075 GCA_038319595.1 Verrucomicrobiales bacterium | reverse complement strand
AATCGGTGTGGTTTTGACCTCTGCGGCTTTTGCCTTAATGGCTGTTTCCAGTTTCGCAGCGGACGATTTTGATAGTTGAAACATTTTTTTCAGGTCGGCGGCGGAAGGAAGTTCGCCTTTTGGGGGGGTGAGCGGACAAGCTCTAACGATAACTTTCGCCAAGTGATCAAATTCATCTTCCTCTGCAAGCGTTGATGGAAAGCTGACGTGAGTTCCCTTTAACTGGGAAATCGCTTCCTTGAAATTTGGATACATGTCGAACACCGGGCAGCCGTCAGAAAAGTCCTCAGGGGTTAGTGTCAGACTTACCCGGAGCGATTCCACCTCGCTGAGGCTTCCGTCCCCCTCTCGCATGAGAAGCATCATTTTTTCGAACTTAATGCTGGAGTTTGTGCGGTATTGGTATGTGATGAAGTCCTCATTAATCTCGATTGTCCTGCCGGGATAGCTGAGATGGTAGAGATCACCACACCCAATGCCTGGAAGAACTAAGCTTGCCATAATTTGGTCACAACGAAGTTTAGAGGTATTATGGCCTGTCAGAATCGAGAGAAGGTCTTCTACTCCATTCTTCAGAAGAGGGGAAACCACATCGAACACGTAGCTGAGGGCTCTATGCCAGTCCAGTGATTCGAATATAGCGCTCGCGCATTCGTTAATCAGACGGTTGGCATGGAATGCGAGTGCATGTAGTATTGGACCAGTTTCCAAATACACGATGTTAAGAATGATGCTTTCATATCGGCCAAGTAAAAATTGGCTTACTAGACTAGTCGGAGGTAATATACCAGCACAGTCGATAGGGTAAACTTCTTGAAATTCTTGCTTGTGTGCCAAGACTGTCAGTTCAATTCCATTCCGTTTAGCGAATTCTATGGGGTCGTCAGCAAAATCCGCCATGATTGGGAGTTCACATATCGCCATCATATATTGGGGCGGTAATGTTGGAGCTGTGTGGCGGTTTTTCTTGATTTTCTTGGAGTTTGTTTTCATATTAGTTTCAGTTTTGATAGCTTTTTTGTTCGTTGAATTGGAGACTGGTTGTCTAGGCTAGGTTAGAACGCGGTCCGTGAGATTTCTGTCATCGGGTTCAGTCGATAAGTTGATTCAGTTCGGACACGCGGAACCGATATTCGCCCGTCGGGGTTCGCTTGGGTTTGAGCCTTCCGGCCTTAATCCAGCGACGAAGAGTCTGCATGCTGATATCAAGGTGCAGGCATGCTGCGGCTGTATTAATCCACGGTTCGAATGCAGACCGGGGTGTGGTGGGTATGTCTTTGGTGTTCATTGTTGTTTGTGAGCGCAGTTGCGCCTTCCAACGTCTAGGGAGCTGTCTTGCGATGCACTGGACTGCACCTGCGATGCACTCGGGTAGATTCTGGGACACGATTCGCCCGGAAATGTGATCCACTCAGAACGCTAGAAGCGGAAATGCGATGCAGAATCGCTGCTACCGCGAACGTGCGATGCACCGATATGAAGTTCGCGATGCAATCGCAGGGCGAAAGTTCGCCCAAGCCGTATCAAGATTATTTTTTAACTTTATTTTAACGGACCTTGACCAGTGCTCCCCTCAGGCCGTCGAGGCAATCCTGCGCCGCCTCTTGGGACAGTTCTTTGTAGAGCCGCCAACAGGGCGGAACGAATCCCTTTGAATGAAACTCTCTCTTCTGGGTTGGCGTCAATTTATTTAGACGCTTCTCGCGTAATTTCGGTTCGAGCGTTTGTATCTTTGCGGCTTTTAATCCCTGGAGGCTGCGTAGTAAGGTAAATCCGTCTTCATCGGAACTCACGGCGTCGCAAAGAATTTTCAGGAATTCTTTGGAGTTAGTTCTGTCCTGAGAGCCACGAAGTGTGGAGCTTTCGTCCCCGAAGGCCGTGACGCACGACTGCAACCCCATCGCATCAGAGCCCTTTAAGTTATCCTTCAGGAATTCGATGAAATCAGCGGTGACCTTTTTCCATCTCTTCGCTTCCCGCTTTTGCCGTCCCGATTTGCCTGATGAACTGGCCTTCTCCGATTTTTTGATTTTGGGCTCCAACATTCGCTTCTGTAACGACCGATACGCATCACCATGTTTGGCCCAGAAGGGCGCGAACTCGACCACCAGCCAAGCAAGCCTCCGTTTCCATGATAGTCCCAGCAGTCCTTTCTCCCAGCACTCTGCATAGGCGCGATAAGCCAGTTCATCAATGTCAGGAGGGAAGTCTTGTCCCGGGGTGAAGGTCTTCTCGAAGCCGACCCGTTCTTGTTGGGACCGTTTGAGATTGGCCATGAGCTGCGAGAACTTAGCCGCCGTTACTTTGGCACCCGCCTTTTTCTGCACAGGGAACAGTTCCGCAGCGAGTAAAGGGAATCGATGCCAGAGCCGCAGGAAGTCGACAAACGCTCCGTTCAAGATGTCCCATGAGACTTGGTTCGTGGGGATGTTGGCTGCATAGCGCAAGGCATCTTCCAAGGAGCACGCTATTGTTGGCCTGAGTGCAGTAAGAGTGTCCGCATGGCTCAATACGGCTGAGAAATCTTCGACCAAGAATTGGTCGTGGAAGTCCTGATGTGGAGGCTTCTCACGCATCAGGCTGGCGAGGCGTCGGAGGACCGGGCCTGTGATTGGGTCAGTGAACCCCTCATCATCCGCCACACCCAGAAATCCGACATCCTCAATTTCCAGTTGCGCGGCGAGTTTGACGAGCGTGGCCTGGCTCATTGAGCTGGCAATGACCTCGCGTCGCCGAACCAACTCAGCCGTGGCCTCGGCTTGCAGCGCCGCGGCCTGGGCAACATGTGCGCTTGCATCGAACGCTTCACTTGTTGGTGCCCGCAACGCAGCCAGTCTCGCTAATTCGCCGTCGTCGATTATCGCTAGGTAATCTTGGATCGCTCGGTCGCCTCCCTTGTGTAGATTGTTGACGGGAAGATCTTCTGACCGGTTTTGAGGTGGTAAGGGCATGACAGTGGCTAGTGTTCAAAGTTGGGTATCAATGGCGATCATTTTTGGTCATCCGTTGCTTCTTCGGAGAGGCGGAAGCCGCCCCCTCAACGTCCCCGTCTGTAACGGCTGCCGGACTTCCGAGCAGTCCGGCGAAGGCCTTGGGGGTGATGATCTTCTTCTTGTCCGCATAAAAGGCGGATGTGATGTGGATGTCGGCGTGGCGGAGGTAGCGACTGGCTTCAAAGATGCCGTGTTCGGCAGCGATGATACTGCCAATTTCCTTTCGCAGGGTGTGGATAGGTTTATTTCCGTCCACGCCGTTCTTCCGTAGCCACGCGATGACGGACTTGAAAACCGGGTTGCAACGGTAGCGAACGGACTTCGACTTGGAATTTGGCTTGAGCGGACTCTCGACGACGAACAAAGCGGTCGGCCTCTTAGCGTGGTAGCCGCGAAACAGCGCGAGGGTGTCTGCGTCCAAGTCCAGCTTGCCTTCACTGTCATCGCTTTTGAGTTCGTGGTACTCCGACGACTCTACCCGAAGTGATGAGCCGGGAAAATCGAAAGCCCGCCACAGGAGATTGTCGATCTCCGCCCGGCGTAGTCCGCAGACAAGGGCAAGGATCATCACCTTAAAGGACTCCGGGTCGGTCTCGGCTAACTCCCGCTTGGCAAGAGCAAGAAGAGCGAACGGGTCGATCTTGCTAATATAGCGGTTAGACGGCTCCTTTTCGAGCGATACACCATCAAATGGAAATGGGCGAGGAAGGGGAAGAGTCTGCTCGATGAAGGGCAGGATTTTCTTGCCGTAGAGGGACTTCGCGTTGCGGATCATGCTGTTGGTGGAAACCACTGCTCGTCGCTTGGCCAGAGCATCGCCGTCGGTATCTCGAAGGCGTTTGTTTCTCCAGGCGATGATATCGGCAGGCGCGATGGAGTCTAATGTTACGGCATCCACTAAATCTCGCCACTTTGCCGCTCCACCCTTATAGGCATCGAACTTACCTTCTCCCTTGATGCCTTTGATCTCGGAGACGATCAAGCGCAGGGCGCTGGCATATCCGCCAAGAGTTTTCTGGCGGGCGGATGAAATACTCTCGGCGGCGTCAATCAATGCGCCTACGCATGCGCTAGCGGTCGGGACAACCTTCTCTTCCGTTCGATAGAGTACAAAGCCTGCTTCCCATCCCTCCCGGGAGACAAGTTCGAATAGCTCGGCTGCCCGCTTGGCGGCTTCTCGTTGGTTCGAGGTATTGAGGCAGATCTGCGCCCGTTTCCCCCGCACGGAGAAACGACAGGAATAGTCCGCCACCCCGTGGTCTTTGAATAGGCGGCCAGGCGCACCCCAGTATCGAGCGTCGCCTTTTGAGAACGAGCGCCTCCCGGAAACCTCCGGCAGTTTTCCGGCAGTTTTTGCATGCACGGAAGACTGTTGTTGATCGCTATTGACCTTGTCCATGCACCATTCATGCCTTACTCTATAAGGGTTTGCAAGTATCCAATCACTATCAATCGCGATCTTTGTAACTCATTGATATTGCGAAAACAAACTGATTTGTAATCAGTAGGTCATCAGTTCGACTCTGATAGCCGGCTCCATTCTAAGTGACTGAAATTGAGAAGCTTTAGCGTTTTTTGCCTTGGTCGCTAGCCCTGAAGGATTCTGGAAATCTAGGGGAAGTCGGGTTTTAATTCACACGCCAGATTGGCTATTTCCGTTTCGGGCTGGGTGGATATTCAGGAATCCGACTGAACGACGGCTTGCGGTCGGCGAATTCACTGTCTAGCTTCGTCGGTATCAAACGGCCATGAAATCAATCCTACTCCTCACTCTGTTCGCAGTTTCCTCCCCATTGTTCGCACAGGAGGGGAGTGCGGTGATCCAGCAGCCCGCAGTCCCCGGCGTGGAATCGTTGATGCCGAATCAGAAGGCCTTCCTCAATCTTCCCGAAGAGAGCCGCAAGGACTTCATCAAACATCTCGAGGAATCCGGCCGCCTTTTCCAACAGAAGCGGGTTTTCGAAACTCTCGACGAGTTGGAAAAGACCTCGAAGATTTTTGCGGACAGCCCTGAGATTTATAATCTGCGTGGCAGTTGTTTCGTCGAAATGCGCGCTTTCTCAAAGGCATTGGACCAATTTCTGAAGGCCGACGCGCTTTCAAAAAACAACCCGAGCATCGAATTCAACATTGCCGAAGTTTACTTTTGCACCAAGGAGTGGAAGAAGTCCTTGGAGATACTGGAAAAGATTTTGAAGGAAATGCCGCCTGAAAACATGGCACTGAGCCGTCTCGTGGAATTCAAAGTCCTGCTTTGCAAAAAGAAACTCGGGATGAAGGACGACGCGTTGATTCTCGCGGAGAAATACGATTTTCAAGATGATTCGCCGTTCTACTACTACGCGCAGGCCGCAATGGCCTACGATGCGAAGAACCTTATCAAAGCCGAGGAATGGCTCGCCATGGCCGGCCGCGTTTTCCAAGACCCCAATGTGATCGCGCCTTGGCAGGACACGATGGTGGAATACGGTTATATCAAGAGCTTTTACGGCGATGAGTCCGCCGTTGATCAATAACAGAGAAAGAGCAGGGCCGAAGCTTCAGGACCCGCCCGCGGCGCGTTTGAGCTCCTCAACGAACGCCATCAACTGGGCGGAAACATTGATGTCCGACAGGATTCCGGCGGCCACCTCAATCCGGTTCGGCTCCACGGTCAGCGGGCGCGAGATGAGCCGTTGTCTGCCTCGGTGATCAATCTCACTGCTTTCTGAGAGAAGGGCGATCCCTAAATTTCCCTCCAGCGCAGCGGTTAGACTACTCACCCCGTCGAATTCCCCGGCAACCTTGGCCTGCAAGCCCTGTTCCCGGAAAAATCCGGTGATGCGGTCCCAATAGTCCGGATAGTGCTCCCGGTCATAAAGCAGAAGCTTCTCCCCATCCAAATCCTGCGGCGTGATTTGCTTCTTCCTGCCGAGTGAATGCCCTGCCGGCATGACTAACTGCCAGCCATAATCACACAACGCGATCCAACGGATGGGCTCGGAAAATCCCTGACATGGTGCGGCAACGATCAGGTCCAGTTTACCGGAGGCCAATCCGTCTCTCATTTCGGCCGATGACCAATCGTAAAGACTTACCCTCACGCGTGGATGAAACTGAGTGAAGCGGCCTATCGCGAGTGAGAGGAATTCTCCGGCTAGGGAAGGGGAGTAGCCGACCCGCAACGGTTCTCCTACTGCCGTGGCCCGGACCTTCTCAATCATCGCATCGCTGGATTTTAGCAGCTTGCGCGCTTCGACGAGCAGCACCTCGCCAGCAGGAGTTAGAGTGATCGAATGGGCACCGCGTTCGAGCAACTGCGTATCAAGCTCCTCTTCAAGCGCCTTGATCTGGCGGCTTAGCGGGGGCTGGGTGAGGCGGAGTTTTTTCGCCGCCGCCGTGATGCTACCCGCCTCTCCTACGGTTAGAAAATGCTTGAGCTGGCGGAGTTCCATGGGGTGAGGCTAGCAATCCAAGACGCGCGCGCCATCCCGGAAAACGGCCTGTGCGGAAATTTGGGCAAGGGATGCGTTGCAACGGGTTTGCGACTCAACTAGATTCACACCAATCATCATTCCCATGGGACTCGAAAAAATCACTCAGAAACTCCAGGAAGCCCTGCAGTCCGCCCAGAGCATCGCCTCGAAATCCGCGCACGCGGAGTTGAAAAGCGCCCACGTGCTCCTCGCCCTTCTCCAGCAGGAAGGTGGAATCGCTACCCCGATCCTGCAGAAGGCCGGGGTTGATATCCCCAAGTTGAAACTCGCCGTCACGGCGGCTCTGGCCCGCGAACCAAGCGTGCAGGGAGCCTCCACCCAGCCGCAAATTAGCGTCGGTCTGCGGGCCACCTTGGATTCCGCCGACAAGGCCCGGGAGTCGCTCGGCGACGACTATCTCAGCGTGGAGCACTTCCTCCTCGGGGCGCTGAAGGGGGATTCCCCTGCGGGCAAGCTTCTCAAAGAGGCAGGACTCGATGAGAAGAAAGCCCGCGAGGCCATCACCGGGGTGCGCGGGGCACAGAAAGTGACGGACGATAATCCGGAAGGCAAATACCAGACGCTCGAAAAATACGGGACCGACCTCACCGCGCTCGCCCGCAAGGGAAAAATCGATCCAGTGATCGGGCGGGACGACGAAATCCGGCGGGTGTTGCAGGTGCTCTCCCGGCGGACCAAGAACAATCCGGTGCTGATCGGTGAGCCGGGGGTTGGCAAAACCGCCATCGTCGAGGGCCTCGCGCGCCGCATCGTTTCCGGTGATGTGCCCGATTCCATGAAGGACAAGAAGATCATTTCGATGGACCTTGGTGGCATGTTAGCCGGGGCCAAATTTCGCGGCGAGTTCGAAGAACGTCTCAAGGCATTTCTCAAGGAGGTCACCGATTCCGATGGGCAGATCATTCTGTTCATCGACGAACTGCACACCCTCGTCGGTGCGGGGGCGAGCGAGGGGGCGGTTGACGCGGCAAACCTGCTCAAGCCCCAACTCGCCCGCGGCGAACTCCGCACCATCGGAGCTACGACTCTCGATGAGTATCGGAAACACATTGAAAAGGACGCCGCGCTCGAGCGCCGGTTTCAGCCGGTGATGGTCGGTGAGCCGTCCGTTGAGGATACCATCGCCATTCTCAGAGGCTTGAAGGAGCGCTACGAAGTGCACCACGGCGTCCGCATCCAGGATGGCGCGCTCGTCGCCGCTGCCACTCTATCAGACCGTTATATTTCCGGACGTTTCCTGCCGGACAAGGCGGTTGACCTCATCGACGAGGCTGCCGCCCGCTTGAAAATCGAGCTCGACTCGATGCCCACCGAGATCGATGTGTTGGAACGCCAGATTCTCCAGTTAGAAATGGAGAAGAAGGCGCTCGAGAAGGAGACCGATAAGGCATCGGTCGTCAGGCTGGAGAAAGTCCGGGAGGAACAGGCGAATCTCCGCGAAAAGTCCTCCGGACTGATGGCGCAGTGGCGCAATGAAAAAACCATCATCGATCTCGTGAGAGCCGCCCAAGAGAAGATCGAGACGCTCAAGGGGGAAACTGAAAGAGCCCAGCGGATCGGTGATCTAACGAGAGCTTCCCAGATCACCTATGGCGATCTGCCGGAAGCTCATCGCGAATTGGAAGCGGCCAAAGAACAACTCGCCTCACGCCAAGGTGAAGGGGCGCTGCTCAAGGAGGAAGTCACCGAGGAGGACATCGCTCGCATTGTTTCGTCATGGACCGGCATTCCCGTCAATCGCCTGCAAGAGGGCGAAAAACAAAAGCTCGTCAGCATGGAGCAACGCCTCGGCGAACGGGTGATCGGACAGAAAAAGGCCATCAAGGCTGTTGCCAATGCGGTACGTCGCGCCCGGGCCGGATTTCAGGATGAAAACCGGCCCATCGGATCCTTCCTTTTTCTCGGCCCCACAGGTGTCGGGAAGACCGAGCTCTCAAAGGCACTCGCTGAGTTTCTCTTCGATGATGAGGCCGCCATGGTCCGCATCGACATGTCTGAATACATGGAGAAGCACAGCGTTTCGCGCCTGATCGGTGCGCCGCCGGGCTATGTCGGCTATGACGAAGGCGGCCAACTCAGTGAACTCGTTAGACGCAAACCTTACTCGGTCGTCCTTTTCGACGAAGTGGAAAAGGCGCATCCGGATGTTTTCAACGTCCTGCTCCAAGTGCTGGATGACGGCCGCATCACCGACGGTCAGGGTCGCACCATTGATTTCCGCAATACGGTAATCATCATGACCTCTAACATTGGCTCGCAGTTCATCCTCCACGAAGAGAACGCCGAGCAGCGTGAGGCCAAGGTCACCGAAGCCCTGCGCGGTCATTTCCGGCCCGAGTTTCTCAACCGCATCGACGAAATCATTATCTTTGATCGGCTCCATCGCGATGAAATCACCACCATCGTCGACCTCCAACTGACGCGTGTCCGGAAGCGTCTCGCGAAGCAGGGACTGGGTCTGGCTCTCACGGAAGCCGCCAAGGAGCACATCGGTGACAAGGGCTACGATCCCGTTTACGGAGCCCGCCCGTTGAAACGGGTGATCCAGCACCTCCTGCTGGACCCGCTCAGCCTCGACGTGCTCGATGGGAAATTCATCGATGGCGATGTCATTCAGGCGGATGTTCAGGGAGGTGAAATCGTTTTCACCAAATAGAAAATTCGAGGCCAACGGGATTTTAGGTAAATCCAAGTAGCAACTCGCGTTTTTGGCGCGGGACTTGCATACTCCGGCCATGCACTGCCTGCGTTTCGCGCTTTTCGGAATCGTCCTTTCAAACCTCCTCGTTCCCACCGCCCGGGCCTGGGACTACGATGGGCACCGGATCATCAACCGAGCCGCGCTGGCGGCGCTGCCTGCGGACTTTCCATCGTTCGTTCGGGAACCGGTTGCCGCGGAACGCATCGCATTTCTATCAGGTGAGGCCGACCGCTGGCGCAACATGCCGGATTTACCGCTCAAGCACTGCGCCAATCCGGATCACTATTTCGACTACGAACAAGTCGCCAGCGCGGGGCTGGACGTGAAGACGATGCCGGACCTGCGGTATGTCTTCATGGCGCGGTTTGCCCAAGGCCGTGCCGCGAATGCGACAGCCTTTCCGGCGATCGACCCAGCGAAGAACGCCGAACACACCGCCGAGTGGCCGGGATTCGCTCCCTGGGCGATCACTGAATATTACATCAAACTCAAGTCCGCCTTCTCCTATCTCAAGGTCTATCAGGAAATCGGCAAACCGGAGGAGGTGTTGAACGCCCAGGCCAACATCATCTACCTGATGGGGGTGATGGGGCATTATGTCGGCGATTGCTCACAACCGCTTCATCTGTCCGTCCACCACAACGGCTGGGTGGGGGAGAATCCCCGTGGCTACACCGTCTGGCCCGGTTTCCATGCATGGATCGACGGCGGTTTCGCCGCTAAGACCGGGATCAAGGCGGAGGATGTACTGCTCGGAGTCACGCCAGTGAAGCCGCTGCCTTTGAATGCTGACCCAGGTGGGCGCGATCCGATGTTCACCGCTGTGATGGACTACATCACCGCCCAACACGCGTTCCTAGAACCGATCTATCAGCTTGAGAAGAGCGGCGGACTGAAAGGCGATGATCCTGCCATGGCGGCGGCCGGGAAGAAGTTTATCGGAGATCGGCTATTGGCCGGAAGTCAGATGCTCGGGTCGATCTGGCTCACCGCATGGAAGAACGCGGGGCCTGACGAATATCTGCGCGGTCAGTTAGAGAAGCGCCGCGAAGCCGCTGCGAAATCTGCCGCGCCGGTGGAGAAGTAAGGAAAGTGGCCGGCGAAATCCATCGCTGTTTGATTCTGACCGCCGGAACTTGTCATTCCGCCGGCAGATCCAAGACCTGGCCTTGGGCTAACAGGCGGCTACGCAGTTTCGGATAGGGAAGATTCTGCACGGTCACTCCTTCGCTCGCCGCGAGGGCGGCGGCGATCCCGGCGCTCTGGCCAAGGATCATCCAAGTCGGCTCGACTCGGATCGAGCTGATGCCGACGTGGCTGCAGGAGAGCGCGACCGGAACTAGCAGGTTGGAGCATTCCTCCGGCCGGGGCAGGATCCCGCGATAGGGGATCTGATAGGGATAACCATGTCCCGTTTCCTTGAGTCTGACCGGGAAGATGGTGCCTTCATTGATGACAGCCCCGTCTTTCAGCGCAACGCGCTGGCAGTCGTGCGAATCGATTGGAAAGGAAGAGATCACGATGGGATCCTCTTTCCGGGGATTTTCCAGAATGTCCTTCTGTGTCACGACATACATGCCTTTCATGCGCCGGCCTTCGCGGACGTAGAGCGCCGGGGAGAAGTGTCCGGTTTCCGCGAATTCGTCCTTGCACAGTCCCAACCGGGAAAACCTCTTGCGGATGGCTTCTGAGACCGCGGGATCGGTGGTGATGAAGTGATAGAATTCGAGAGTGTATTGTTTGTGTTGTTCCCAGATGGCAGCGCGTCCGGTTTCGTCGGCTTCGCACCAGCCGTTGCCGCCGCCGATCAGGCCGGTTGAGAATTGTCCGCCGATGGAGTTGTTGCCATCGAATTTCCCCCCTGGAAGCTCATAGAGATCGAAGCCAAGTTTGCCACCTGTCTTGGCGAAGCGGCGCATCACTTCGAACCGGGCGGGATCATAGTTCGCTGGTTTGGGGAAAGGCAGCCGGTTCGCGGGATCCTCCGTTAGACAGAGTCGGAAGCTGTAGGTCATCACCTTGGAATCACCCTCCCCATCGGGACCTGCATCGTCCGTAGTCACCAGAGGAAGCAACTTGGCTTCAGAATCGAAGCCGCTGATTTGCATTTTTTTCTTGGGATATTGCTTCCCGGCGAGGGACTCACCGTATTCCGCCCGGCCTTCACGCCCGACCGTCCAACTCACCCCCGCCGCTGCCATTAGATCGCCCTCGTAAGTCGCATCGACAAACGCTTTGGCACGGTAAGTGCCGTCGTTGGTGACGATCGCGGTGATCTGCGCACCGCTTTTAGTGACGGAGCTGAGGCGCCGTTTGGTGAGGACTTCGACCTTGGCTTCATCCAGCATTTGTCGGGTCACGCGGGCGGCGACGTGGGGTTCATAGCTCCATTTGGTCTGATCCTTCACACTCACCTTGTAAGGCAGTGTGATCCCGCGGGACGCGTAGTCCTTCTCGATCCGGGTGTGCCATTCGTCGAACAGGCCCATGGCCGTGGTGCGAACGATTTGGTTAGAGTCGCTAAAACTCAGTCCACCGGTATTGACTCCGCCGACGTGAGTAGTGGGTTCGAGAAGAATCACCGAAGCCCCTTCGCGAGCTGCGGCGATCGCGGCGCAGAACCCGCCCGGGGTGGCGCCGTAGACAATCACGTCGGCTTCGGTGGCGGCCCTCGCAACCGGAATGCCGGCCAAAAGCAGGGTCGTGATCAGAATAAGCGGGCGGATAACTGGCATGGCGGGGAGTTGCATTCGATCGTGAAGGCTGCGGGATTTTAATGAGTGGTTTAAAACGGTAGCTACTGCGAGTCAACCGAGCGGGGTTCCTGATTTGGCTGCGGCGATAAGCGGGGCCGTGAAATCGCGGACGGCTTGGGCGGCGTTTTGCGGGTGAAGCTCGACTTGTT
>JBBQDJ010000059.1:0-12101 GCA_038319595.1 Verrucomicrobiales bacterium | reverse complement strand
GCCCAAGCCATAGATGCAGGACACCGAGGCCACCACAATCGTGTCCTCGCGCGTCAGCAAGGATCCCATAGTGCTGAGCCGCAGCCGCTCGATCTCCTCGTTGATCGAGGAATCCTTCTCGATATAGGTGTCGCTCCGCGGAATGTAGGCTTCCGGCTGATAGTAGTCGAAATACGAAACGAAATACTCCACTGCGTTGTGCGGGAAGAAGTTCTTGAACTCCGAGTAAAGCTGCGCCGCCAGCGTCTTGTTGTGGCTCATGATCAGCGTCGGCTTGCCGTGGTTGCGGATCAGGTTCGCCATCGTGAACGTTTTTCCCGACCCCGTCACCCCGAGCAGCGTCTGATGCGAATTCCCGGCCGTCAGCGACTTCGTCAGCTTCGCAATCGCCTGCGCCTGGTCACCCTCAGGCTGGTAGTCACTCTCAAGTCGGAACGGCATGCCGGATGTCATAAGCCAGATCCCGCAGAGCGCGAAATTTATTTCGCTCCGCCCGTCCGAGGCGGCGGATTCGATCCGCCATGCCCCCTCCACTACTCATGAACCCGTCGACGACACACGGTGGCTGAATCGGAAGCCTATTTCCCATCAATCCGGCGACAATCATGGCTCTAACTGCAAAATATTCCCCTTGAGGCCAGATGTGCCAGCCAGGAGTTGAAGTCGAAATCCGGTGCAATTTTTTTGGCCAAGCTGACCAGATCATCCACGTGTCTGGTGCCGTCCATTGCCGCGGCCATTTGTTGTTTCCGTGAATCGTTGTGAAGACAATGCGCGTGGTGTAGAACGACAAGATGCCAGCCAATTTGCGCGGCTAACAGGCGGTGCGGTCCGAGATCCGGGAAGACGGGGGGCACGGGGTCGAAGTGGACAGGTTCATCTCGCAACTGGACAAAATTTTTCCGGGCGGAGTGGAGAATCAACCGGGCGAGGTCGGGAAGATCGATGGGTTCCTTCAAGCAACCGGCCATGCGTCCGATGATTTCGTGAATGGCAAGGGATTGCGTTCGGGTTTCCGACAGCGCCGAGAAAAGCGCCACCGCAAGTGGCTGGTCGAAGCGGGTCAATTCACTGCCTGAGTGACTCAGTAAAGCGGCACCTGCCGCGTCTCTAACAAAACCATGCGGACACCGGATCGCGAAATTGAGAACAGTCGCCACAGGAATCCGCTCACGGATCGCGGCATCGGCACGACACAGCAGGGACCTGCGGAACGTGCGGTTCGTCAGCACGTCGATCATTTGTTGGCGCACGTGGGAATCGGCAGCGAGAGGCTGGAGAATTTCCATGGCATCCGGAGCCAGTGAGTCGGGCTGATCGTCTGCAAGCTGTGATTCCCCGAGATAGCGCAGGCCGGATTGTCCGGCATGACCGACGAATTCCAGAAATGAACAGGGTTCGTTGATCGGGCCGAATTCATCGAAAGACAAGACGTCGTCACCTTTGCCGAACATGTCATGCAGCACGGTAGTTAGATGCCGGGCGTAAGGATTGTGGTTGCCTGCCGCCATGGCGAGTTGTGCCAGAACTTGCTCGGGCTCCTGTCCCAGGTGTCGGGTCAGCCCGACAATCGATTTGCGCAGGGACCAACCCGGCAAGGTGTTGTAGCTAATGAAAGCCACTCCCTGCGGCGAAAGGTGGGTTGCACAGAAATCGAGCAGCGATTGACGGACGTTCTCCGGGACCCAGGAATAAACCCCGTGGGCGATGATATGGTCGTAGTGGATCCCGTCGCCCGGATCAAAGTCACGCAAGTCGGCTTCGATGAATTCGACATTTTTCAATCCTGCTAGACGGGTGGTCTCACGTGCCTCATCGATGGCGGACTTCGAGAAATCGATTCCGGTGAAATGGCTGTTGGGCCACCTCGCGGCGAGAGGAAGGAGATTGTGCCCCGACGCGCAGCCGATCTCCAGGATGGCGGCTCCCGATGGACGCGTGATTTTCAGACCCGCGAGCTCCGCGCAAACCGCAGTGACCGCCGGATCGGTCGATGGATGGCTCATCGCCGGATAGGCGCGGGACTGGTAAAGGTCGTGAACCGGATCGGACATGAGAGAAAAATGCAGGTTCCAGCTTCAAAATGAAGCTGTTTCTCGACATTACCGGAGTAGGCATGCTTGCGGAAACGAAATGAGCACCCTTAGAATGCCGTTGTGACGAAACGCAGGATTTCCAACAATCCGGTCGTGGTTCCTATTAGAAATCTCACCCCACCATGAGCACATCTCCATCACCCTCCTTGCCGCCTTGGGCGGCGGAAGTCATCGACCTTTACGAATCCGGTGCGAGCGGCCAGTTCATCCTTCATGGAAATGTGGATGACTGTTTGTTGCTGCCCGTTTCCGGCGGACCGTCGCGGCTCGTCCCGCTCGATGGATTTCTGCGGGAGCGGCTGCTGGCGAAATTCGACGTGGTCATCAGCTACGATTTGGGAAACGGCATCCGCGTGGAAAAAGGCGGTGAGCGATTCGCCGAATGGCCGCCCGCTGCAAAGGAGGCGACCTTGCCCAAGGCTCCGCGCGAGGCGGTGATCGTGCTGACCCACTATTTGCGGTTCTGTGCGAATGTCGCCCGCCTCAAGCCGGAAAAGGCCACCCGCGTCGCCGTGATTGTGAAAAACGCCGGCCTCATCGTGCCGCCCTCGAACGGTGGCGCGAATTATGAGCTCAGCGCGATCGCCAGCCAGTTCCGCGAGTGGGCGGTGGATCCCTCCATCGCAGAGCAACATTGTTCGACGTTTTTACTAACGGAAAATCTCAATGACCTCCATCCGTTGGTTTCGCGCAATCCCCAGGCGTCGTGCATCACGGTGCCGCTGCCGCAGCAGGCCGAGTTGATTCCCGCCTTCGGGCATCTCAGCACACTCTATCCGATTCCGCTCAAGCCGTTTGGCGACGATTTCACCCAGCCCGCCGCGGCGTTGGCAGGGGCGACCTTAAGTTCTATCGAAACGCTGCTGCAAACCCGCCAACACCACGGCAAGGAACTCACGCCGCAGGACCTCGTCACCTTGAAGAAGGATCTCGTTGAAAAAGACGCGCAGGGACTCATCGAGTTCATCAAGCCCGATCGCACACTTGAAGACCTTCACGGCCAGGTGGCGATCAAGGCATGGCTGCGGCAGGACATCGCGCTGTGGACCGCCGGCGATCTCGCCGCGTTGCCGATGGGCTATCTGTTCTGCGGTCCGGTCGGCACGGGGAAGACATTCATGGTCGAGTGTCTCGCAGGTGAAGCCGGCGTGCCGGTCGTGAAAATGAAGAATTTCCGCGACAAATGGGTGGGTAGCACCGAGAGCAATTTAGAGAAAATTTTCCGCCTGCTAGACGCGCTCGGGCGTTGCATCGTTTTCGTCGATGAGGCGGATCAAGCGCTGGGGCGGCGCAGTGCGGACTCCGGCGATTCCGGGGTCTCCGGCCGGGTCTATGGCATGATGGCCGAGCGCATGAGTGACTCCAGGAAACGCGGGAAAATCCTCTGGGTGCTCGCCACCAGCCGGCCAGACCTCGTCGAGGTGGATTTGAAACGCCCGGGCCGGGTGGATGTGAAAATCCCGTTGTTTCCCACCGCCACGCCGGAGGAAGGCTATCAGCTCATCCGCGCGTTGGCGAAACGCCGGGGTGTTATGCTGGAAGAAGCGCTTCCGGATTCCTTCCGCAAATCGATTCCTGACCTCCTAACACCCGGTGCTGCGGAAGCGCTATCCGTGAAACTCTATCGTGCCCTTAAAACCGGAGCTGCTGATGCGAATGCCGCCCTCGCCGCTGCCCTACGCGACTATCAGCCGCCGGTCCCGTTGACGGTCATTGAAGATCAAATCTCCCTCGCCGTCGCCGAAGCCACGGATCTGAGTTTCGTGCCGGAGCGGTTCAGGCATTGATCGTGAAGACCGTGGACTGCGTGCAGCCTCAGACATCCTGACCTCGAGGGAAACGCGGTGACCTTGAACGATGGGATGAGCCAAAACGGAGCGCTGGCTTTAGCCGGCTTCTTCCGCGCATTCGCAGATGCCGGCTAAAGCCAGCGCTCCGTTTTTGTGGTCAACGGATTTCCCCGCCCGCGTGGTAAACATGCGGTCTCACGTTGGTAGGGCAGGATGTCTGAGACTGCTGCCGCCTTCCAACGATAGCCCGCTGTCGGCGATGCTTTCAAAGACGGCCGCAGCAGGTTGCCTACAGTCCAAGGTTGCGGACTTGCGTGGAGGGCCATGCCGAACCAGCATGCGGCATGACGGATTGGGAAAATCGCTACCGCTCGGGGGATATGCCGTGGGAGAAAGGGCTGGCCGCGCCGCCATTGACCGAACTTCTGCAGGAAATCGATGTGGCGGAATGGGGTGATGGGCCGGTCCTGGTGCCAGGCTGCGGATTCGGGCACGACGTGCGGGCCTTGGCCGTCCTGGGAATCCCAATTGTGGGGGTGGACCTTTCTCCATCTGCAGTCGAGCGGGCACGGGAATTTCCCTTGGCGGGAAAGGAGACCTACGAGTTGGGAAATTTCCTCGATCCTGACTGGCGCGAGGGCCGGAAATTTTCAGCGATGTGGGAACACACCTGCTTTTGCGCGATCGATCCAAATGACCGGGTCCGCTACGCCGAGGCGGCGGCGGGTTGTCTTGCCGACGGCGGCTTGCTGGCTGGGGTGTTTTTCCTGAATCCATTTGATCATGGGGAAGAAGCAACGGGACCGCCATTTGGATCGACGCTCGAAGAGATCGACCAGACGCTTTCCCCATGGTTCGAACCCATCGCCGGCCGGGTGCCGGCTACTTCGTATGCCGGGCGGGAGGGGCGGGAGTGGCTCGCGTTATTTCGCAGAGTGACGAAGGCATGAGTTGCCGGGAAGACAGGATGCCGCTAGCTTGCCGCTAAACCAACGCAATGAAGTTCCCATCGATTTTACCGATTCTGGCAATCCTGCCCTGGTGCGCCCTCGCCGATGAGGGGCGCTTGTATGTGGATGACAAGAAAGCTCCGGACAGCCTTCAGGATCTTGAGGCGATTCAAACAGCGCTGGAAAAAGCGCTGCCCCGGGCTCGGGCAGCGACGGTGTGCATCGAGATCAAGGACGGCTCCGGCAGCGGGGTGATCGTTTCCCCGGATGGTCTCATTCTAACGGCCGCTCACGTCGCAACCGGCGTGAAGAAGAAGGTGACGGTGGTGCTGGAGGATGGCACTCGGCTGAAAGCGGAGACTCTTGGATTGGTGGCGGACAAGGACGCGGCCATGCTACGGATCACGGAGAAGGGGACCTATCCGTTCGTGGACATCGACAAGACTTCCACGACACTTCTGGGCGACTGGGTGTTCGCGCTGGGGCACTCCGGCGGCTTCGACAAGGAGCGTGGATCGGTGGTACGGCTCGGTCGTTTGGTTAGAATCGCGGATGCAACGTTTCAGTCCGACTGCATGTTAATCGGTGGTGACTCGGGTGGTCCGCTTTTTGATCTCGCTGGCAAGATGATCGGCATCCATTCGCGGGTCGGTCAGCAGCTTCAGGTAAACATGCACGTGCCGATGACGGTGTTTACTGGGAACTGGGACGCGATGCTGAAAGCGGAATTCATCGGCGAGGGGCCGTTCGCGCAACTGCCGGAGAAGGGCAATGGCTTTCTCGGATTGGCGACGGAAGCCCGCCCGGAAGGGGGCCTGCGGGTGACCAAGGTGGGCAGCAAAAGTCCCGCCGAGAAGGTAGGGATTAAGGATGGGGATATTCTTTTGAAAATGAATGGAACGGAATTGAAGAGCCGCGAGCAAATGCAGGAGCTGCTCAAGGAGATGTCAGCTGGTGACGAATTGACGCTCGATACGGAACGGAACGGAGAATCAAAAACCCACACCCTCGAACTCGGTGAACGCTAACTGGATTCTATCAATTTTCTTCGCCAGCCTGGTGTTGCCGGCGCAGGCGCAACAGAGTCTTGAGTCCGCCTATCGGACGACGGGAACCTCCGTGGTGGCGGCGTTCGAAGCGCAGCGCAAGGTGCTCCAAACCTCCAGCGCAGTCATTCTGGATGGCCGCAAGGAAATCGGCTACGGCGTGGTGATTTCACCGGAGGGTCACATTCTAACCAAAGCAAGCGAGGTGCTCGAAGCCAAGGCGCTCGGAGTGACGGTGGACCAAACCGGTTTCCGCGAAGTGAAGATTCTGATGATTGACCCCACCTGGGATGTGGCACTTTTGAAAGTCGAGGCGACGGGTCTGGTGCCGGTGAATTTCGCACCCACCAGTGCGGTCCCGCAGGGTTCATGGGTGGTGGCGAACGGGGCCACGACCCGCACCACGCGTCGCCAACTCGCCGGGATTGTTAGTGCGAAGATCCGTGAGATCCCCGCTGCGGGCGGTGCCGCGCTCGGGGTGGTGCTGAACACGAAATCGAAATCTTTGGAGATCGATGAGGTGAATGAAAAAAGCGGCGCGAAGGAGGCCGGCCTCTTGAAAGGCGATGTGATCCTGGCGATCGAAGGGACGAAGGTTTCCAAGGTTGAGGACATCGGGAAAATTCTCAAGGACCGGAAAGCCGGGACGGTGGTGAAGCTGACTTACCGCCGGAATAAAGTGGAAACCACCATCGACGTCCGCCTTTCGGTGCGAGGAGAATTGTATGCGGAGCAGGTCAGCCGGAATGACCAAATGAGTGGTGATTATTCACCGCGGCGAAGCGGGTTTCCCCGGGTGATGCAACATGACATTCTCGGTAACAGGAGCATCCAAGGAGGTCCGCTGTTAGATCTCAAAGGCCGCTGCATCGGCATGAACATCGCAAGAGCGAACCGCGCAGAAAGTTTCGCAATCCCGGTGGAGGATTTGAAGGAAATCGCCGAGCGATTGGTGAAGCAGGCGGGCGAGAAATGAGCCTCCCCGCAAATCGTTTCATGGGAGCTGGAATTTTCCAAGATCGCGAATCGGCGTATGATCAAACTTGATCAGAGGTACTATATTTCAGATTTCAATTAATCCATTCTTCAGTCATCCGCAAATGACTTTTTGTCAATAGTCTAACTAATTTCATTGATCCAGATCCAGCGGGTCGATTTCCGGAATTGGACCCTTACCGGGTTTGTGTATGATAAGCAGGGCTTTTCCTGCACGGGCTTGGAGGGATTTCCAGACCGTGTATTTGTCGTCCTTATTCATGTGGGCTTGGACACCACCACGAAGCCGAGTGACTTCAATGTATTCGATGACATCTTGCAGGGCTTTCGCGGCGATCTCAGAGTCCGCTGGGGAGAGCTTGCCCATGCCCTCGGCGCAGGTGACGAGGTTATCGGCGGCGCTTTCCACGCCTTTCTCAAGGCAGAACATCAGGGCACGTAGGGCGCGGGCTTCCGGGATGTGGCTGAGGTGGTTGATGAGCTGGCTGTCGAGCGAGAGCTTGAGCATCGCCTCCGCGAAATCCATCTTCGCGGCGACCGTGACATCGCCGTAACCCTTGGAGCCGATGACCATGCGGCGGACTGAATAATTTCCGACAATCTGGGCGGTGCGCTTGTCGCTGGCGGCGAGTTCGAGCATGAGCTTGTCCGCCTCGCGGGTGGGCGAGTAAGAGAGGGCGGAAACGATTTTGTCCAGCTCCGTCAGGCTGTCCGTCTGCGCGGCTTTTTTCAGCGTGGCGATGGACGGAGTATCGCCGATGCGAGCGAGGAGGTAGTAGGCGGTGGGGCGGGCGGTGGCTTCCGCATCCGGTAGCATGGCGATGAGGGCATTGCGCAGAAGTCCATCGAAGGCGGCATCACCGATGCGGGAATCGAGGGCTTCCTCGCAGCCGCGCAGGTCTTCCCGCGCGGTCGCTGTCTTGAGGTGGGAAATGATTTCGGGAATGGCGGGATTGCCTCCGAGTGACAGGGTCGCCCGGATCGCGGAGCGGCGGACGAGCGGCTCTTTGTGAGCCATCGCCTGCTTCGCGGTGGCGAGGCCGGACTCGACCTTGCAGAGGGCGAGCGTATCGAGGATTCCGGCAGCGGTGCGGGGATCCTTGGTTTGCGCGAAAAGGCTGTTGAGGAGGTTTCCGCTGCCCGCGACAAGATCGGGGGCGAGCTTGCGGCTATGCTCGCGCAGCCTCCAGTAGCTGTGGCTGAGATACGGCACTAGATCCTCCAGCGCATCCGGGCCAAGGGTCTCGGCGAGGAAATCCATGGCGGCCATCTTGCGGAAGTAGTCCTTGCGGTCGGGGTCTGCGAGGATGCTGCGGCAGAGTTTCAGCTTCGCGCCGGAGCCTTCCTCCGCGTCAAGATTTTTCTGGAACATGGAGCCCGCCTCATCGGCGATGCTGGGGAGCTTGGGTTCGGATTTCGCCGTCTCGATCATGGCAAGGACGTGATCGAGGTTGGTCGTTACCGGCAACCATTTCGTGCTTTCGTCTTTCACCGTCACCGAAAGATTGGGGTCGTCGATGAGAACGGTTCTGAGGAAATCCGCGAAATCCTTGAAAGCCCCCGGTTGCTTGAGGACGAGCGCTGGATCCATGATCGGATCCTTGAAATCCACCTTGGCGCGGATATCGCGGGGGACGGCGGCTTTTTTGCGAAGCAAGTGCGCGGATGCCTCCATGGCCTCACGGTAGCCGAACTTGCCTAGCAGAGCCTTGGCGGGCGCGGCGCGTGCTGCGAACATCTGGTCGGCGATCTGTTCCTCCTCGGCCGCAAAGGTCAGCGGCCCGGCGAGCCTGACGACGGTTTCCTTGTCCCAGACGTCTCTCCGGGAGGCGATGAAACCTTTGCCGCCGACGGGATCTAACTCGATGAGGTTTTCGAGCGCACGGTAAACGAGATCCTCGTCGAAGCCGGCCTTGAAGGGCGATTTCGCGAGCGTGCTGTCATCACCGAAGAGCGGAACCTGGGTGGCGTTGCGGACGCTGTTCGGCGCAACCGCCTGCTCCGGCCCGACCGTGGCTTCCAGCATCGCGAGCTGGATTTCCTCGGTTTCGGTGCTCTTGGAGATCACATCGACCGCGCTGATCCGCACAAAGTCCTTGGGGTCGTCGAGGAGTTTGGTCACACTGGAAAGGTTCGCGAGGATGGCATCGTTGCCGCAGGCGAGGAGGGCGCGGCTGGCACCCTCGCGGAGGCGTGGCTCATCGCTGGCAAGCAATCCGACAAGGCGCGGCAGGATTTCCTTTTCGCCAGCCTGATAACGCTTGCCCAGCTCGGCGGCAAAATTGCTGCGGGCTTTCGGGTAGAAGATATCTAATAGGTCGAAGATTTCGTCGGTGCTTCGTTCCTGCCATGGCTTGCCGGATCGCTCGATGAGCGTCGGGTCGTTGAGTTGTGGCAGCGCACTTGTTAGAAGCTGTTTCATCTCGCGCTCCGTGGTCCAGAGTTCCTTGTCCTCGTCCTTGCCGGTGATGAGGGTCTGCTTGAAAATAACGGATTGGTTGAAGACCTGGGTGGCGGTCGGATCGCGTAGCGCCCCGTAGCCGCCGGGCGAGTGATAGACGAAGCTACCATCGAACATACGGTTGAGAGTGCGGCTCCAGCGCATGTTGCGCTCCCCGGCGATGCGCCCCTCAGGCCCGGATAGCGTGGCGCCCCAGGCGGACCATTGGGTGTGATAGTCGTGGGCGTGGCCACCGCGCGGCGTGAAGGAGGCGTGGGTGGACATCTGCGCGAAATATTTTGCGCCATGCTTGTCTCCGAGCAGTTTCAGGGCGAAGGCGATGCCGGTGTTCTTGCCGTTGCTGTCATCGGAGCCATAGGCCGCATGGTCGCCGTAGGGGATGCAGCCTTGGTCAACATATGAGCCGAAAAATTTCTGCGCACGGATGACGGCGGCATCAATCTCCGGATCCTTGATGCCGAGCTTCTGCGCGAGGGCGATGAGGAAAAAGCAACGGTTTCCGGCGGCGTTGAGCGCGCCGTATCCGGGGTTCATCTTGTGCAGCTCGCCGCCGTTGAAGGACGGGTAGGCGAAGGTGTGGCCCCAGCTTCCGCCGCCGCTCTGGCCCATGGCGGTATCGATGGCTGCCTTGCGCAGCGCGGGCAGCACAAAGTCATCGCCGGTGGCATCGTAATAGAGGGCGCAATACAGACCGTTGAATCCATGGTGCCAGCTCTGCATGCCTTTGTAGCCCTTGTAGCCGGGTTCGAACATCGCGCCTGCGGGTTCGGTGGGTGGACGCCATGGCGAGTTCGGGCCGCGCACCCAGTCGTGCACGATCTTGCGGTGCTCCGGCCTGCCGGAGGAGACCAGTGCGATCGCCTCGATGATGCCGCCCTTGCCGCTGCCCGGGTTTTTCGGGGCGACGACGAATTTTCTCTCTAACACCTTCCATGCATCTTCCAAAATCATCTGCGTCTTCGGGCAATCGTAGGGCGCGGTGTCGCTGTAAGCCGGCATGGTGCGCAGCTTCAGTTCCACCTCGAATGTCTCAGAGACGATGGGAAATTTGTTCAAGCCCATCTTGGTGACTTCCTTGGTACGCGCCTCCTCGGGCTTCCATTCGTAGAGCGAATTATCATCGCGAACCTCGTCGAAGAGCTTGTCGACATCGACCCCGGCCACGTCCTGCTTGCCGTAGCGGGCGGCGTAGTTTTTGTCGCGCCATACCTGGAAGGTGATCTTGCCGCCGTTCTCCTCTTTCTCCGCCTCGATAATCGCATTCCCGATCAGGACTCCGAGATGCCCCCCGGCTTGGAACTTTTTCCCATTCATCCCGACGATCACATCACCCCACATGAATTTCCCCTGGGCGGGCGAGCCGTTGAGTGTGGTCTGTACCTGGATCTGATCGCCCACGAATTCACCGACCATCAAGCCCACGATCCCGGTCGGCCCGAAATACCATGGCTCCGGCTCTTTCTTTTTGGCAGGAGGGATGAGTTCGCCCTTGGTGAGATCTGGGAGGGTAGCGGGACGTTCCACCGCCTCGGGGAGAAGCTCACCTTCCTTGAGCAGCGCGTCCATTTCCTCCTGGGTGTGGGTGCGTTCCTCGGCGGAAGCGACGGATATGAAGACCAGCAACGGGATGATAGTTGAGAGCAAGGAAAGGAGTTTCATGATTGGAAATAGTGACTGTTGAGTGATCAGGCCGATCAGGAATTCCGACAGATGATCAATGAGAACCCGGTGGCCAAGGCGACCCTCGCGAACGCACTCCGGATCGACTCCGGCAAGGGCTCCTTGAAGTCCCAAACGACATGCACGGTCTGGCGGACACGGGCGCGGGCGATCTTCCGCTTATCGAGCAGTTCGATGATACCGTCTAGCAACTCCCTCGCGCGGGCGGGTGCATCGGCAACAAACGAGCTGCGACCATACCACAGGGTTTCGAAAACAAACTCATCGGTGATCGTGGAGTCCGCGTCCGAGACGTGAAGCAAATCCACCATCTTCCACTTCTTCCCGAGTCTGGGGAGCGCTTCGGGTAGCGACCTTGCCTGCGACGGATCATCTGTCAGATAGATAAACGAATCGCCCCGCTTGATCAATCGGGCCAGCTCGTCTTGCATGCTGCGCCGGGCTTGCTCCGGGCGCTCGACCACGGCGGGAGGAGCTGTCATCATCCATCCGCTCGGCAGCGGCAATGGCAGGTAAGACTCTTGATAGACATTCGCTCGCAGCAGGTAGTCAGTCACTACGATCAGGATCGCCAACAAGATCAGAAAGCGGATCACATTGAGATTGAGGGTATCTAACTTGTTGGCGATATCGAGGTCCTTGGCACTCATCACGATGGGCTCTTTCTCCGCATCCTTCTCCAACGCCTCCGTGGCAACTCCTTCGGTCTTCTCCTTGCCTCCGATCTTGCTCTCAAGTCCATCGTCCGCGGGCCCATCCGTCGTGCGGCCTTTTTTGCCCTTCTTCCAATCGGGCACAGCAGGCTTTTCGAGTTGATCCATGTATTTGAGATCGGCCTGGTCCATACCCGCTTTATCCAGGAAATCGCCGGAACCATCCTCCGCGAAACGGATATCCGCGACCTCGTCGCCACGGCTTTCCAGGGCGGCTTGACGTCGCGCTTCATTTTTCGCTTCCAGATCGGTCAATTGCCCGACGCGTTCCGGTTGGATGCGGTTGACGTGGGTCTCGGAGTTGATCTTGGCCAGAAACAACGCCAGCAAGCCTAACAAAAGCGCCGCGTGGCATAACCAACGTCGTGG
>JBBQDJ010000058.1:0-12108 GCA_038319595.1 Verrucomicrobiales bacterium | reverse complement strand
CCCGCGAAACGTCCTTAGTTATAGAGAGAATCGCAAAGGTTTCTATGGGGTGAATTACCACCGCCAGCGATCAGGAGGAATCAAGGTGGATTGAGCCGTTCCGACCGCATCCGCCCGGCCTTGAGCGAAAACTTTAAGTTGTCATCACCATCCCGGACGCGCACGCTAGACGGGTTGGGAAAGAATGGTAATCCCGCTTTGAAATCACCGGCCTTGTTCGGTTGGAAAGGATTGATCGATGCAAAAAAAAACCGCAACTCCCCGCCGCGCGAAGAAAGCGTTTGCGGTGGCCACCGCCGAGGAAACTCCGGCTCCGAAGCCGAGCGTGTCGTTTCCGATCGTCGGCATCGGCGCGTCGGCCGGCGGGCTTGAGGCACTTGAACAGTTCATGAAGCAGGTGCCGATGAGATGTGGAATGGCATTCGTCATCGTTCAGCATCTTGATCCCACGCGGAAGGGGCTGATGGCGGAACTGCTGCAGCGATGCACGCCGATGAAAGTGGTCCAAGTCAAGGACCGCACGCTGGTCAAGCCGGACTGCGTTTATGTCATACCTCCTAACAAGGATATGTCGATCCTTCACGGTGCATTGCATTTATTCGAACCGGCGGAGGCGCGCGGGCTGCGCCTACCGATCGATCTCTTCCTTCGTTCGCTGGCGCAGGACCAGCAGCAGTTGAGCATCGGCGTGATTCTATCAGGCATGGGATCGGATGGCACGCTCGGCATGCGGGACATCAAGGAGAAGGCTGGGCTGGCGTTGGCGCAGGAGCCGACCTCGGCGAAGTTCGACAGCATGCCGCGCAGCGTGATCGACGCCGGGGTGGTGGACATCGTGGCTCCGGCGGAGGAACTGCCGAATAAGATCATGGCGTTTCTCAAGCGCAAGCCGCTCGTCGACGAGACGGACCCGGTCGTCGAGGAGAAGATGCGGGGCGGCTTGGAAAAGATCCTGATCCTGCTGCGCACCCAATCCGGCCACGACTTTTCATTTTATAAAAGCAACACGCTCTATCGGCGGATCGAGCGGCGCATGGCCATCCATCAGATCGAGAAGATCGCCACCTACGTGCGTTTTCTGCAGGAGAATCCCCAAGAGCTGGATTTGCTGTTCAAGGAAATGTTGATCGGGGTGACATCGTTTTTCCGTGATCCGGCTGTTTGGAAAATGTTGCGGGAGGAAACGCTGCCGACCCTACTGATAGGCAGGCCTGAGGGAACGCTGAGGGCGTGGATCGCAGGTTGCTCGACCGGAGAGGAGGCCTATTCGCTCGCCATCGTTTTCAGGGAGGTGATGGAGAAGCTCCAACCGAAGAAGAGTTTCAAACTGCAGATCTTCGCCAGCGATCTTGACAAGGACGCGATCGACAAGGCACGTCAGGGATTTTTCCAGGAGAACATCTCCGCCGATGTGACTGCCGAACAACTGCGACGCTATTTCACCAAGGAGGACCACGGCTACCGGGTGCGCACCGAGATCCGCGAGATGGTGATATTTTCTCCGCACAGCGTGATCATGGATCCGCCGTTCACCAAGCTGGACTTCATGAGCTGTCGGAATCTGTTGATCTATCTGAACCACGAAATTCAGAAAAAGCTGCTGCCCTTGTTCCACTATTGTCTCAATCCAGGCGGCGTGCTCGTCCTCGGCAGCGCGGAAACCGTCGGTCATTTCACCGACCTTTTCGCCACCGTCAACGGCAAGTGCCGGATCTTCCGGCGGACCGACACCGCGTTGCAACCGGAACGCATCGAGTTCCCCTCCTCATTTGCTCCGGCCCTAACGGTCGGTCATGGCCAGCCGGTCGCGGCGAAATCCTATCAGAGCCTTCAAGCGCTGGCGGAGCAGTTAATACTGCACCGCTACAGTCCGCCCTCCGTGCTTGCCAACGAACAGGGCGACATCCTCTATATCAGTGGCCGCACCGGGAAATATCTGGAACCTGCGGCCGGCAAGGCGAACTGGAACATCTTCGCAATGGCCCGCGACGGCCTGCGCTACGAGTTGACCGGCGCTTTCCACAAGGCCTTGAAGCAAGACGGTCCGGTGGTTCTGCACGGATTGAAAATCGGTGCCGACGCCGGCCAGTTGTTCGTCAACATCACCGTCGAGAAGCTCGCGGAAACGGAGCCGCTGCGGGGCATGGTGATGATGGTTTTTACAGAAATCGCCGCGCCGCTGGATCTTAAGGCGGCCAATCGATCCAGCAAGACCCCGCGCAGCCAGCGCCTCAGCGAGGTCGAGCTGCAACTCCAACGGACGCGCGTGGAATTGCAAAACACCCGGGAGGAAATGCAAACCTCACATGAGGAACTGAGGTCCACTAACGAGGAGATTCAGTCCACCAACGAGGAAATGCAATCCACCAACGAGGAACTTACGACCTCCAAAGAGGAAATGCAGTCGCTCAACGAAGAATTGCAAACCGTCAACAACGAGCTCCAGGTGAAGCTCGACGAGCTGTCGCGCTCGAATAACGACATGAAAAACCTCCTCAATAGTACTGATGTCGCCACCTTGTTTCTCGATAAGGATCTCAACGTCCGCCGTTTCACCACTCAGGCCACCAAAATCATCAATCTCATTCCCGGTGACATCGGCAGACCCATCACTGACCTCTCGTCGGATCTGATCTATCCGGAACTCGCCGAGGACGCCCGCGAGGTTCTCCGGAAACTGGGATTCAACGAGAAGCCGATCAGTTCGCGCGACGGCCGCTGGTTCACCGTGCGGATCATGCCCTATCGGACACTCGACGACCGCATCGACGGCGTGGTCATCACCTTCTGGGACATCAGCGTCGCCAAGGCACTCGAAGGCAAGATGCAGAAGATCCAAGACCATCTGGAAACCCGCCTTGCCAAGCAATCGACCGACATCATCAAGGCGCAGGCGGCGACGAAGACCACGGCGAAGCGCAATGGCAAACTGCTCGCCCCCCCTAAACTCTAACTACCGCCAACATGCCTGCCAAGCCGAAGCCCCGCGAGACTCCGGCGGAACTGCGCCGCCGTGCGGAAAAGGATTCCCTCATCAAGCACAAGGAGACTCCCTCGCCCCGGACGCAGGTGGACACCCAGCGGCTTCTCCACGAGTTGGAGGTCCATCAGATCGAACTGGAAATGCAGAATGCCGAACTGCGTCTCGCCCGCGATGAAGCGGAAGCCGTGCGGGAACGCTACACGGACCTCTATGACTTCGCGCCAGTGGGTTATTTCACGATCTTGGCAAATGGAGCGATCCGAATGGTCAATTTGGCGGGAGCTGCGCTGGTCGGGATGGAGCGTTCGCGGTTGGTCGGCCGGTCTTTTGAAATGCTGTTCCCTCCAGATCTCCGCGCCGCTCTCAACCGCTTCCTTGATCAGGTTCTCGCGGGTAAAACAGGACTCGTCATCGAATCCGGATTCATGCATCGCGGTCAGGCGGATCGGTTTGTCGCCATCCATGGCCAAAGCTCACCCGACGCCGAGGAATGCAGTGTAACCGTCACCGACATCACCGGCCGCAAGCAAGCCGAAGATGCCGTGTGCGTCTCGGAAATCCGCTATCGCCGGCTGTTCGAAACCGCGCACGACGGTGTTCTTCTGATCGATCCCGAGACCCGCAAGATCACCGATGCGAATCCATTCATGAGCAAGCTGCTCGGCTATTCCCACCAGGAGTTGGTCGGCAAGGAGCTCTATGAAATCGGCCTTCTCAAAGACGAGGTGGCCAGCCAGAAAATGTTCAGAAGGTTGAAAAGGACCCACGAAGTCCGCTACCAAGACCTGCCGCTGGAGAGCCAGAGCGGCAAGCATCAGGAAGTCGAAGTGGTGGCGAATCTCTATCAGGAAAATGACCGGCCTGTCATCCAGTGTAACATCCGCGACATCACGGAGCGCAAACGGGCGGAAGACATACTGCGGCGGAACGAGGCGCTCTTTTCTTCGCTCATTGGCCATGCTCCGGTGGGAGTTTATGTGGTGGATGCCCGTTTCTGCCTGCAACAAGCCAACCCGCCGGCGCTCAAGGCTTTCGCCGAGGTTGATCCGCTGATCCATCGGGATTTTTCGGAGATCGTTCGTATCGTCTGGCCCAAACGAGTCGCGGAGCAGATCCTCGCACGGTTCCGGCATACCCTGAAGACGGGCGAGCCCTATCACTCACCCGAATTTGTGGAACGCCGGCGTGATCTCGGGTCGAAGGAGCACTACGAGTGGCAGATCGAACGTGTCACCCTGCCTGCGGGGGAGTTCGGCGTGGTTTGCTTTTTTAACGACATCACCGCGCGGATTCATGCGTTGCAAGCCCAGCGCGATCTCAATGTGCTAACCGTCTCCAACCTGAATCTGAAAAAGGAGATTGTCCGCCGCAAGGCACTCGAGGAGGTCCTTCACCAGACACGGGCGGAGGAAACCCGCTTGCTCGTTCAATCCCGCAAGCAGGAACTCCGGCTGCGCGGCCTTTCCCATCAGATCCTTCACGTGCAGGAGGAGGAGCGGAAACGCATCAGCCGCGAACTTCACGACGTCATCGCCCAGACGCTCGTCGGCATCAATGTTCACGTCTCGGCGCTGGCTCAGGATACGAATTCCGAACTCGACACCCTTCAGGAAAGGACCGCCAGCACTCACCGGATGGTCGAAAAATCGGTGGACATGGTCCATCAGTTTGCCCGCGAACTCCGCCCGACCCTGCTCGATGATCTGGGCTTGATCCCCGCGCGTCAGACCCATCTCAAGGCATTCATGGAGGAAACCGGCATCCGCGTCAGTCTCAAGGCGTTTGCCGGGATTGAAAAAGCGCCGGAGATGATCCGCACCACGTTCTATCGGATCGCCCAGGAGGCGCTTACCAATGTGACCAAACATGCCCGGGCGACCTCGGTCGAGATCCGTATTTGCAATCGAACCGACGCTATTTCGCTGGAGATCCTTGACGATGGTGAAGGCTTCGATGTGAACGAAAGTAAGACCTCGAGACGGAAGGGCAGGCTGGGGCTGATCGGGATGAGGGAACGCGCGGAAATGATCGGCGGCAGCTTTTCCGTCGCCTCCGCCCCCGGCGCGCCCACCACCGTCCGGGTCCTGATCCCATCCTCCCGTGGTAAGGCAAAAAAACTTCCTTCTCCAAAAACTGCTGGAACCCCTGCCGGAAAAAAATCATGAAGCCAATCACCGTCCTGTTAGCCGAAGACCATACCATCGTGCGCGAAGGGTTGCGATCCTTGCTAAAGCTGGAGTCCGATATCATAATCGTCGGTGAGGCGGAAAACGGGCGGGAGGCGGTGGCATTGACCAAAAAACTCACGCCCGATGTGTTGGTCATGGACATCGCCATGCCCTTGCTCAACGGCCTGGAGGCGGCGCGGCAGATTCTTCTCAAGAAGACCACCACCAAGGTCCTGATTCTTTCCGCCCACAGCGACGATGCCTACGTGGAAAAAGTCATGGAGCTCGGCGCTTCCGGTTACCTGGTCAAGCAGTCCGCCTTTCACGTGCTGCCGGAAGCGATCCGGGCCGTCCACGGCGGCAAGTCCTATTTCAGCCCCACCATTTCCAAACGCATCAACACGCTGCGGAATTCCGCTTTGACCCGGGAAGGAACGCGCAAGTCGAACGCCGCCCAGTTGACCCCGCGCGAGATGGAAGTCCTGCAACTCATTGCCGAGGGCAATGCTAACAAGTCGAGCGCGGACATCCTCAAAATCAGCATCAAGACCATCGAAAAGCACCGCCAGAAATTGATGGAAAAACTCAACATCCATGATGCCGCCAGCCTCACCCGCTACGCCATCGCCTGCGGCATCATCGAGAGCAGCGTGCAGGTGACGATTTTGTAATGAACATGACGCTGTGGTCGTGCCGTTGATCGATGATCTGCTAGAGAAACCCATCACCGCGATCGATTCAATCGATCCGGTATCAGCCGCGGTGGGTGAGAATGCGGGGAATGAAGCAGCCTCCCTGGAGCGGTTCCGGATTCCGACGTCGCTGGGATTGCTGATCGGTGCGTTGGGCATCGGTTGGCCGATATTTCATGTAGCCGCCGGGCCGACTCATGGCACGGTCGGAAAGGTCAAGTTGATGATTTGTCGCACGGTTTTCGGGAAAGGATTGGTTCATCGATTAGGAGGGTTAGGGGCAAGGTTGATCTAAAAGGATTCAGGTTTTTTCTTGAGGGGGATGCCGTCGCGAACGCTTGGCAGGCTGATCATGCCCCGAATAGGAAATCCGACAATGGGGTGTTCACCCCATCGCTGGAAGCGGCATCAGGTGGATCTGAGAGACACCGGTTTTTTGAACCATGGGTTGGGTGGTTTGGAGAGGACGATTGCGACCTCGAAATGGACTAGTAACCGTGATGGAGGTGAGTTCGCATCGGAGCATTCCGAAGGAGATTCACCAATTGAGAGCGGCCTGTTGCAGGTCGAAATCGGTTTCACCCGTCAACTCACGTTTCGCTTTTTCATAATCGACCTGCTTGATCTGGTGGGAATCCCTGCCTGCGAACTTTGCCAGTTCGACCGTCCGGGCATGGACCATTTCCCGGGTGACCCGTTGGTTGAGAAGTGCGGTCCCTGGCTGGATCGTGTTTTCTGAAATGCTCGTTTTCATCATGAATTTTTCAAATTGAGTTAACAGTGCGAAAGTACGGCTTCGACTCCCTTGTCCTCAAGCTTTCGCTGGATTTCATCCCGCGTGAGCGTCACCGCTATTTTTGATAGACCGTCGTTGATGCTTTTGACGGAGCGCACGGAAATCAGGATCTGCTTGCTGGCATATTCGAGACCGATCTCGACGACCAGGTTGGCAATCGCCCAGCTCTTGTGATCCACCAGAAAACCGGTGACGAAACCCACGATGCCGTCGGTCGTCTCGATCTCATAGCCAGTGATCGATTTGGCACTTCGCAAGTGAACGTCGTCGCTTGCTTCCTGTTCCATTTTCCCGAACTCGTCGATCACCTGCGCCGGTGACTGGACGGTCTGACGACCTGAGCCCCAGTGGTGGTTGGAATTCCAATAGGTGGGCCACTGGTAATAGCGGTAACAATCGTTTTCTTGTCGCCGTGTCATGGGAGAGTGGGACTCGATCGAAGGACTGTTTTCGATTTGTTCCTTCGTCAGGCGCACGGCGAGCACCTCACCCGCCTGTCCGAAACCGTCGAATGCGTGCGGAGCCAGCAGAACCTGCCGGCCTGGCAGCCACGAACCGGTGTCCGCGATCAAATGGCGGATGATCCAGACCACCTCGTCGAAGTAGAAGTCCTCCACGTAGCCGATTTTCCCGTCCAAGGCGGCAAGCGGGGTGCCGTAAATGTCATTGATGTTCTTGAGCATGATGTTGTCCCTCCGGATCCGCCGATCAACCCATCCACTAAAAATGGGCTTCCCTCGAATCTGGCCTTCACCCTACCCGCAAAATTTTCCTCGATCCATGGGGTCTTACCCCACTCGCGGTCAGGACAAGCCTGCGGAAAAAGTCTTCTCCATCCAGCGGAACATCGCCTCGGCGGACGGCCGCTCCCGCATCCGCCGGGCGTGCAGGTCCGCATTGGATTTCATCTTCGGGTCCGTGAGGCAGCGTCTGACCAGCGGCAGGAGGCGCTTCTCGGTTAGACCCTCGCGGTTGATGCCGGCCCCGACCCCGAGCCGCTCCAGGCGCGCCGCGTTGTCAGGCTGGTCCAGCGACATGTAAACGATGAGCTGGGGAATCCCCGCGGCGAGGCATTGGGACAGGGTGCCAATGCCGCCATGGTGCACCATCAGCGCAGCCAGCGGCAGAATTCTGCTGAAAGGAACATAGGCGGTGACGAAGATCGAGTCCGGCAGGTCGGGCGGGAGTTGGTCCTTTTTCACCGTTAGAAAAACGGCGCGGCAGCCGAGCCGGGCGACGACGCGGGTGGCGATCGCAAAAAACTCCGAGGCATGGAACTGGCCGGTGCCTGCGGTGAACAGGATCGGCTTCGCGCCCGCCGCGAGAAATCGCTCCAGATCCGGTTCCATGGTCCGCTGCTCGGACATATCCTCCAACGGGAAATCCCATTGAAACGTGTTTCGCGGTTGATCCTTGGTCACGCCGCAGAACCAACTTGGGAAAAGGGCGAGAACTCCGTCCGGTGAATGGTGCCATTGCTTCCACAATCTGCGCGGCGGTCTAACACCATGGTCCGAACACGCCTGCCGCACCGCCGGCAGCGCGAAGCGGTCGAAGGGACTGGGCATGGAAAGCACGAGTTTGCGGGCTTTCAGCGGCAGCAGTCGTAGCAGTCGGATCCCGGGAAGCACCAGCGGCGCGTCATGGGCGCTCATCATCGCTGCCGGATAGAGATGCACGGTGATCAGACAAATCCCGTATTTCTCGCGGGCGATTCTGGCGCCGAAGGAAATCATGGGGGCCAGCATCAGGTCGGGTTTGCCGACCTCGTCGATCACGCGGTCGATGGCCGCCACGCAGGGGGCCACGGCGCGTCCGGCGCAGGTGAAGGCGACCTTTTTGCAAGCGCGGGGCTTCCAGAGTTTTGGATCCGCCAGCATCGCCGGAAGTTCATCGGGGTCCGGGGGGAAGAAGCCGAGCCCTGCCTGCAAGACGCTTTGTTCGTAGAGAGGGGAAGCGATGATTGAAATTTGATGCCCGCGCTCCAGCAGCTTGCGGCCCAGCCAGATAAAAGGAAAAACACTGCCGGAGGTGCCAAAGGGAAGGAGGAGGATGTGACTCATTGAACTGAAGCGAGACTTTTCAATTTCCATCCATTCCATTCAAAACCGTATCCCTTGCGGCAGCACCGTCGCGGAAAGTAAGATGGTCACGCCGCTTCATTAAAGCCCAATTGTCATCAATGTTTTGAAGGACCGTTGATTTCGCTCCCGACCGAAGACTTCAATTTGACAGCGCGTGTCATTGGATTTAAATTGGCAACTTATGATAAAAAAACCCTTCCAAACCCTGATTTGTGCGCTTTCTCTCGCACTCCCTTGTGGCATTGTCTCCGGAGCGAGGGTCGATGAATTAGTCAAAAAGGGCAATGTTTATGACCTGAAATTCAACCCGAAGGAAGCGCTCAAATTTTATCTGCCCGCCGAGGAGCTCGAACCCAAGAATGTTGACGTCCTCCTCCGGATCGCCCGCCAATACCGCCACGAAATGGCGGATGCCGGCGCGATCAAAGAAAAACTCCGGCTTTCGGAACTTGGGCTCAACTACGCGCGGCGGGCGGTCGCACTCGCCCCGAAGGACTCGGAAGCCCATCTGTCGATCGCGATTTGCTACGCAAAATCCCTCGAACTCTATGACAATCAGCATAAAATGGCTGCGTTGCGCCAAGTAAAAACCTCCGCAGACAAAGCAATCTCCCTGGATGGCAACAATGATGTGGCTTGGTATATCCTCGGCCGTTGGCACGAAAAGGTGGCGGAGCTGGGCAGTATGAAGCGCAAGTTCGCCGAGTTTGCCTATGGCAGCCTGCCTGCGGCCACCAACGACGATGCGGCCAAGTGTTTTCGCAAAGCCATCAGCATCAATCCGAACCGTTCGCCTTACAACATCGACCTGGGAATCACCTGCGCGGCGATGGGCAATCCCGTCGACGCCCGGAAGCATATCGAAAAGGGGCTGGCGATGCCCAATACGGGGAAGGACGATCCTGAAACGAAAATCCGGGGTCGGGAAACCCTCCTTGCCTTGAAGTGAGATCAATTCCGCTCCCGGGTTCATGCGGCGGCGGAAATCTGGTGCTCAAATTGGGCCGCGATTCTGGCCCGAATTCCGCTGAAAGGGCATCGGCGCGGAACTATGGCTTGCCACAGGAAAGTTTCGCACAATAGTGCCCGCACGAGTTGGAAGTAGCTGCAATTTTTTCATCATTATGCCAAAAGAAGGTATCGCAATCATCGGAATCGGCTGCCGGTTCCCCGGCGGAGTCAACGACACCGAATCATTCTGGAAGTTATTGGCCGAAGGTCGCGATGCGGTTTCCGAAGTGCCTTCCGACCGCTGGAATGTGGAACGATTCTACGACGCCGAGCCCGGATTGGCCGGAAAATCGATTTCAAAACGCGCCGGTTTCCTCGATCAGATCGATCAATTCGACCCGCAGTTTTTCGGGATTTCGCCGCGGGAGGCTCCTTATATCGATCCGCAGCAGCGACTTCTGCTGGAGACAGCGTGGGAGGCGATCGAGGACGCGGGACTGGTTCTGGATTTGGAAGGCGGCACCAACATCGGTGTGTTCATGGGCGTTTCCCACAACGACTATCAGAACATTCAGGGTGGCGGCACCGACCGTAAAGGCATCAGCGCGCACTCGCCGACCGGCAGCGCGCACAGCATCGCGGCCAACCGGATTTCTTATTGCTTCAATCTATCAGGCCCGAGTCTCTCGATGGATACGGCTTGTTCCTCCGCTCTGACGGCGGTGCATCTGGCGTGCGAATCGCTGCGCGCTGGTCGTTGTGAAATGGCGATGGCGGGCGGCGTGACGGTGATCATCACGCCGGACGGCTTCATCGGATTTTCCCAAGCGGGCATGCTCTCGCCGGACGGCAAGTGCAAGGCATTCGCCGCCGAGGCCAATGGCTTCGTCCGAGGCGAAGGTGCAGGCATCGTGCTGCTGAAACCGCTTTCAAAAGCCATCGCGGATGGCGATCCGATCCAAGGTGTGATCCTCGGCTCCGCGCTGAACCAGGACGGCCATACCAACGGAATTTCCCTGCCAAGCACCGAGGCTCAAGCCCAACTGGTGCGCGACGCATGTTCAGATGCCGGAATCCACCCGTTCGAAGTCGGCTTTGTGGAAGCGCACGGCACGGGCACTGCGGTGGGCGATCCGATCGAGGCGATCGCGCTGGCGGAAGCGCTTTGCGGCGGCCGGAGTGCGGCACTGCCGATTGGTTCGGTGAAAACGAATCTCGGTCACTTGGAAACCGCGGCGGGCGTCGTCGGTCTCGTCAAGGCGATGCTGGTCCTCAAGCGCGGGCAGATTCCGCCAAGTTTGCACTTTGAAAATCCAAGCCCGCACATCGACATGCCGGGCTTGCAACTGCGGGTGCCAACGACCTTAGAAGCCTTCCCGGACAACGGTGCACGCCGCATTGCCGGAGTGAACTCGTTCGGCTTCGGCGGAGCGAATGCCCACGTGATTCTCGCCGAACCACCGGCGGGACCACCCAAGGCTGCCGAAGTTTTCCCGACTAACCGTTCGTGGCCGCTGGTGATTTCCGCACGATCGGAAGAGGCGCTCAAAGCTACCGCCGCGCGCCTTGGCGACTGGATCGAATCTCACGAACTGGGCAATGGAACTTCGCCTGTCCTGCCGAAACTAACTTACACCCTCGGCGTCCGTCGCAATCATCACCAACACCGCTTGACGATGGTCGCGAGTTCGTCCACCGAACTAACCGAAGAGCTGCGTGAATTCGCCGCTGGAGCAACGGTGAGCAAGGCCCGTGCGTCGTTCTCCCCGCGTCCGGAGTTTCCGCTGCGCGTGGGTTTCATCATGAGCGGCCAGGGTCCGCAGTGGTGGGGCATGGGGCGCGAACTAATGCGCAACGAGCCGGTGTTCCGCGAGGTGATGGAAGCTTGTGAAGCGGCCATGCGTCCTTACGCGAGTTTCTCGCTGCTAGAAGAACTTGGCCGCGATGAGGCGGATTCCAGGATCCAGCAAACCGAGATCGCCCAGCCGGCGATTTTCGCGATGCAACTCGCCTTGGTGGCGCTTTGGAAATCGGTCGGTGTCGAACCGAGTGCCGTCGTCGGCCACAGTGTCGGCGAGGTCGCGGCGGCTTGTGTCGCCGGGATTTTGACGTTGAAAGAAGCCGCGCGGGTGATCGTGCTGCGTGCCCGTTTCATGCATGAATGTGCAAGAGGTGAGGGGACCATGCTGGCGGTTAGCTTGTCGGAGGAAGAGGCGGAGGCAGTGATCGCCCGTCATGACACGACGGTGAGCATCGCGGCCTTCAATGGTCCGCGCTCGCTGACTTTGGCCGGGGTGAAATCCTCGTTAGAGGCGATCCGTGCCGAGCTGGAGCCACAGAATATTTTCGCGCGGTTCGTGCGGGTGGATCATCCCTATCACCATGCGATGATGCAGCCTGCGGCAGACCGCTTGAACAAGGAACTAGCGGATAT
>JBBQDJ010000057.1:0-12287 GCA_038319595.1 Verrucomicrobiales bacterium | reverse complement strand
CGATCGTGCCGGATGACATCGCAGAAACGGTGAACCAATTGACCGCCGCCTTTTGGCCAGGACCGCTGTCCTTGATTTTACCGAAACACCCCGACGTGCCGGATCTGGTGACGAGCGGGCTGCTGACGGTGGCCGTGCGCCAAAGCGCGCATCCGGTTTTCCGGGCGGTCGGGAAAGAATTGGGAAATCCGATCGCAGCTCCGAGCGCGAATCGTTTCGGGCGGATTTCGCCCACGTCCGCTTCCGCCGTGATGAAAGAGCTGGAAGGGCGCATCCCGTTGATCGTCGACGCAGGGGCGTGCAGCGAGGGAGTCGAGAGCACCATTGTTTCCATCGAACCACGTGATGGGAAAAAGCCGATTTTGCGCCTCCATCGGGCAGGCCCGATCACTAAGGAGCAGCTCCAGGATTTCGGTAGGGTGGAAAAATTCCGCGAGATCAAGTCCGATGCGCCCCAGGCCCCCGGCCAGTTAGAAAGTCACTATGCGCCGCTGACCCCACTAATTCTGCTAGAAGATCCGGCCGATTTCGCTCCGGAAGAAGGCAAAAAATATGGCCTGCTCAGCTACCGCGGCGAGGATGATGGCCCCTATGTCACGATGCATGAGTGGGATGCCATGGAAGCGCTCAGCCCCGGCAGCGGCAAGCTGGCGGAAGCGGCGATCCGCTTGTTTTTCGTCATGCGTCTCCTTGACGAGGCAGGGCTCGACGCGATCATCGCGGAGCCCGTTAGCGAAACCGGACTCGGGGTCGCCATCATGGACCGCCTCCGCCGTGCTTCCTCCTCTATCTAACTTCCAATAATTTATGAGAATCCAACTGATCGCCCTCGCGTTTGTCACCGCCGCGCTCGCCCAAACACCGGATTGGGAAAACCAAGCGGTTTTCCGGATCAACAAGGAGGCGCCACATGCGACATCGATGCCCTTCCCGACCAAGGAGGAGGCAGCCACTAAGGCCCGGCTCGAATCGCCATGGTGTCAGATGCTCAACGGCAATTGGAAATTCCACCATGTGGGAAATCCCGCCGCGAAGCCGAACGGTTTCGAGAATCCCGCGTTCGATGACTCGACATGGAAGGAAATTCCCGTCCCGTCGAACTGGCAGATGCAGGGCTATGGTGCCCCGCTTTACACGAACATTATCTATCCGTTTGCGAAAAATCCACCCACGGTGATGGGCGAACCACCCCAGCATTTCACCAATTTCCCGATCGAAAACCGAAACCAAGTCGGCTCCTACCGGCACAAGTTCACCCTTCCGGAAAATTGGAAAGGACGGCAGACCCTCCTGACCTTCGGCGGCGTGGATTCCGCCTTCTATCTATGGATCAACGGCAAAAAAGTCGGTTACTCCCAGGATTCAAGGACGCCTGCGGAATTCAATATCACCCCCTATCTCCAAGACGGTGAAAACCTCTTGGCTGCCGAGGTCTATCAGTATTCGGACGGCTCCTACCTAGAGGATCAGGACATGTTCCGCATGTCCGGGATTTTCCGGGATGTCTATCTGTGGTCCGCCGATTCTCTTGACCTCAAGGATTACTGGATCAAGGCCGGACTCGCGGATGACTACAAGACCGGAACCCTGAAATTCCAAGCGAAGATCTCGAATGCCGGCTCCGCCAAAGTTGCCGCCACAGCGACTCTGACTCTCAAATCACCAACCGGCATCACCATCCCATTACCTGCCGTTAGCTTAACACTTCCCGCCAATGGATCCGCCGAGGGAGAACTCGAACTGGTTTCCATTCCCGAAGTGATGCCGTGGTCCGCCGAGGTTCCCGCCCTTTACACTTATGAAATCGCGCTCACGGATTCCACCGGCAAGGAGATCGCCCACTATCAAGGCAAGACCGGTTTCCGTCGCGATGAAATCAAGAACGGCCAACTCCTCCACAACGGCCAGCCAATCCTGATCAAGGGAGTCAACCGCCACGACCACCATCCGACCGCTGGCCACTATGTGACCCGGGACAACATCCGTGACGACCTGCTCCAGATGAAACGGGCTAACATCAACACCGTGCGGACTTCCCACTATCCGAATGATCCCGCGCTGGTAGAGATTTGTGATGAAATCGGTCTTTATGTCATCGCCGAGGCGAACATCGAATCCCACGGGATGGGCTACAAGGAACAATCCCTCGCCAAGGATCCCTCGTGGTTCGAAGCCCACCTTGATCGCATCCGGAATCTCGTGGAACGCGACAAGAACCACCCATCCATCCTGATGTGGTCGATGGGTAACGAAGCCGGGGATGGTGAGAATTTCGTTAAGGCTTCCGCATGGATTCGTCAACGCGATCCCTCCCGCCCGATCCACTACGAGCAGGCTGCCCATGCGGCGCATGCGGACATTTATTCACCGATGTATGAGACCGTCGCGGACTGCGCGAAATACTGCCGCTCCGAGGAGAAAAAACCGTTAGACCAACAAAGGCCGCTCATCCAGTGCGAATACAGCCATGCCATGGGGAATTCCACCGGCAATCTCAGCGACTATTGGGAACTGATCCGCAAGGAACGCCTGCTTCAGGGTGGATCCATCTGGGACTGGAGGGACCAAGGGATTTTCCATAAAAAGCACAAGAGCGGCGACCTGGAGGACCGCTCTGGAAACAACCATAAGTTTCGGCTGTTAGGTTCGCTTTCAAGCGACGAGGGACTCTTTGGCGGCAGCGCGGCTATGGAAAAATCTGACAACCTCAATCTGACCGGCCCCCTAACACTCATCGCCGAGGCACGCCTCAACAACCCGGGACCCACCATGGGAGGCCAGCCGTTGATTGCGAAGGGTGATACCTCCTACAGCTTGAAAATTTCCGAAGCGGGAGACCTCGAATTTTTCATTTACGCTTCGGGCCAGTGGCACAACGTTACCGCCAAGCTTCCGGCCGATGCCGCTTCCAAGTTTCACACCTATGCCGGAGTCTATGACGGCACGGCTCTAACGCTTTACATTGATGGCAAACCCGTCGCCAGTCAACCATACACTGCGGAGGTCTCCACGAACGACTTCGAACTGGCATTCGGCATCGATACTGAGGAAACCGCAAGACGCTTCTCAGGCTCGATCCGCCGGGCCGCAGTCTATCCGAAGGCCCTCAGTGCAGCGCAACTCGCCGGCACTTCGCTGGACCCGAAGGACGCGGCGGTAATGGTGGACTTCACCAAGGATGGGGAAAAAACCGCGACCCAGCGTTTCCTCGCCTACGGCGGTGACTTCAACGACCGCCCCACCGACGTTTCCTTCTGCTGCAATGGGATCACGGGAGCCACCCTTTCCCCTTCCCCGCAGTTCGAAGAGGTGAAGAAGATCTATCAGGATATCCATACGTCACCTGTGGAGATCTCCACACCGGTGATCAAAGTCATGATTCGCAACGAATTCTTCTTCCGTAACATCAGTGCGGTCACCGGGTCGTGGAAGCTGCTAGAAGACGGAATCGCCGTCGCCGAGGGCAAACTCTCACTGCCGGATGTCGCGCCCCAACAATCCACCGAAGTTGTGATCCCCACCGGTTACACACCGAAGCCTGGTGCCGAGTATTTCTTCCGGGTGCGTTACGACCAGACCGAGGCCAACGCATGGCATCCCGCGGGAATGCCCATCGCTTGGGACGAGATGCTGCTGCCTTGGGGCAAGCGTGCGGCAGTCCTACCAACTGCCAGTGACACGCCGGCCTCGTTCACCGAGAACGAATCCACCCTCACGCTGCGGGCGAAAGACCTCATCGTGACGGTCGATAAAAAACGCGGCTGCATTTCTTCGATCAAGTCCAAGGATCTCGAATGGCTCACCTCGCCGCTCCTGCTCAATTTCTGGCGGCCCACGACCAACAACGACGAAGGTGCAAAGCTACAACACAAGCTCAAGGTCTGGCAATACGCAGGGAGCAAGGCGATCGCTGTTAGCACCGTGGCCGCCCAGGAGGGCAACGACGTCATCGTGACGGCCGAGCTTCGTTTTCCTGCCAAGCAAAGTGCCGCCACCGTCCGCTACCGCGTCACCGGGGGCGGCCAGATCGCCGTGGACACGGAGTTCCGTCCCGACAAGTCCCTGCCGACCATTCCACGGATCGGCTATCAGTTTGAAATCCCTAACCGCACGCCGATCTGGAAATGGTATGGCTGCGGACCTCAGGAAAACTACGTGGACCGTAAATCGGGCTCCTGGACGACGATCCACGAGGGTTACATTCCCTCGCTGTTCTTCCGCTACATCGACCCGCAAGAGTCGGGCAACCGGACCGGCATTCGCTGGGCCACCCTTTCCAGCCCGGCGGGAGGGGCCAATCTCAAGATCGATGCAACCGGCGACAGCCTGCTAGAAATGAGCTGCTATCCTTGCACGCCGGCGGACATCACCCTCGCCATGCACGCCCCGGAAATTCCGCCCCGGGATTTCTACACGATCAACCTGGATCACCGCCAATCCGGGTTGGGCGGCACCAACTCATGGGGTGCGCTGGCGTTACCGAAATACCAAATCCGGCCGGATCGGACCTATCAATGGTCGTTCCTCCTTTCGCCTGGGGAAACTCCCGTCATCGTGTCTGAATCAAGGCCGCTTCCACCTGGCTTTCCCGTCCCGGTTCCTCCCAAGTCAGAGTAGAGATCCCAACCGATCGCCGCCGGAGTTGATATTTTTTCGGTCGGTGAATCCACCACTTTCAACCACACTCGATTCCACCGCGCCGACTTTCCTGGATCAGGAGAGGGCACCTTATTTTCCCCGTCTTCGTGACTCATCCGAAGACGGGACAGTAAGGTCCCGACTCCTTATCACGGATTTCCACAACTCATCCCAACGGTTTCTTTTACCTGAGATACTTACGGTTCAATCGGCTTCACCGGAGTGACGTTGAATTCGAGCTGTTCCGCATTCCGGCGCAGCTTCACCCGAACCGGTTGTCCCGGGACGAGGTAGAAGAACGCATTGGCGGCGTCCGCGTAATCATTCACCGGCCGCGTTCCGATGCTGAGGATCACATCATTGACCTTGATCCCCGCCCGCGTTGCCGGGGAATCCGGCAACAACCGGGAAATCTGCGGCACGGATGATTCCGCCCGCAGCGCCAAGCCGAGCCATCCCCGGTTCAGCTTCCCACCCTTAGCAAGGTCCTGATAGACCCGATGCACCACTTCCGCAGGGATAGCATAGCCCAAATTTCCATTTCCCGCGGACTGGAAGACGATGGCAACCACCCGCCCCGCGTCATTGATCAGGGGCGTGCCCGAAGGGGGAACCGCGCCGTTGAAATTAATTTTCAGCAAGGCGAAGGGCAGGATTTTTCCCCCAACTTGCTTGATCCATCCCGATGCTTGGCATCTCGATGAGCCGCTCGCCTCCATCGTCCGCAACGAGGCGGTCGAATCCTGTGCAACTTCGTCGCTCCAATTGACCGGCTTGGGCATTTCACTACCCTCCACCTTCAAAAATCCAAGCCGCGAAACCGGGTCGTAGCCGATCACCTTGACCGGGATGACGCGGCTACCCACCTGAAGCTTTGGAGTCATCGGGTCCGCGCCTACGCCGACCACCACCACCAAGGTTGACGCACTATCAACCGGGACCGCAGTGGATTCCATGGCTTGGCCATTGGCCGATGCCGCCGAGACCGGAAAAGCAACCCGCCAGCGGGGGGTGATGGTCACAGGCTGGCCGCAAGCGATCGCCGTGCAGACTGCATAAATCACCACAATTCGTGCCGACCAACGCCGGCGCGGGCATTCCAGATCCACCATTTGAGGCTCTCTGGAATTTAGTAAACTTGCTCGCCCGCGTTGCCTTGAGTCGAAGGACTCAGGTCCAGTTGGTCGAGTTGCTCAACCTTCAGAGGTGCCGGCGGCACGACCGTGAAGTTCACCGGAACGACTGAAGTAGCCGAGGGCGGCACGACCGTGAAACTCACCGGAGTGCCTGGATTGCCTTCTTTCAGAACCTCACGGGGCGTCAGGACGAAACTGAGCATCAAAGCGGCATAGGACAGTCCAGCACCGTAAGCCCACTTGGAAGGCCCGAGATCGGAAAACCATTCGGAAACACGTCCCAAGAAAATCATCGGGCCCGACTTCCGAACCGCCTGCTCACGCTGGCTTTGATGAAATTCGCAGAGAAAATCCTGCCAGTAACCCTCCTCAGGACGCTCATCGCGCTTGAGGGCTAGCAGATTTCCGATTTGTTCGACCGTTGGTTTCACTTCGATTGATAATTAGGATTTATAAAATAAATTCCCGATGCGCAAGAAGAATTTTTAAAATCTTTCTTCCCAACTGTCTTGTAAAGCCGACTGGAGTTGGAGATGCGCATAGTGGAGGCGAGACCGAATTGTGCCTTCCGATGTTTTGAGAACCTTGGCGATATCCGCATGGGACATGCCTTGGATGTCGAACATCGTGACAACCATTCTGTGGGGTTCAGACAACTTCATCATCGCTTCGTTCAATTTTATCTGAAGCTCGTTGAGATTGGTCTGCTTTTCCGGATTCGCCTCGTGGGTGGTATCAATCAACGCCGGATCGTGTTGCACGGAAGACTCCATGTCATTGAGGCTCAATCCTGTACGGCGTTTCCGCTTCTTCAGGAAATTGAGCGTCAGGTTGGTGGCTATCTGATAGATCCAGGTGTAGAACGTGGAATTACCACGGAATTTACCCAGCGACTGATAGGACCGGGCGAAGATTTCCTGGAGCAGGTCGTGGGTGTCCTCCTTGTGGGAAGTCATGTTATAGACGAGGCCGTAAAGCTTGTCGCCATATTTAAGGATCAGGGCGTCGAAAGCGCGCGTATCACCCTGTTGGGCACGCGTGACAAGGTCCTGGTCAGGGTCGGGGGGACGGGGCTGACGAAACATTCAAATGGGTGTGGTGAGCAGCGGCCCGACCCTACACGGACGCCCGCCCATGTAAAGACGCGACCGGCATCCGGCCATTTGCCGTGGGGGTCGGGAAGCTGAGGATCATTGCCGGAACTTCCCAGCATTAAACCCCGTTCCCCTTCAAAATCCGCCAAGGCCGCCTTCGTCCTGCGAAATCGATCTTCGCATTTCCCCCGGCATCTGATTTTCTCACCCCCGCCATGGCCGCTTTTACCGCAAACGCAGATTACGAGGATAAGGACAGCAACCCGATCCACCTGACGGCTGGCGACGAGGTCACCGTCGGCGTCGCCGACCGCGCCTGGCCCGGCTGGGTCTGGGCCACCGACAATGATGGCAACGACGGCTACGTCCCTGAAGACCTTTTGGAGCCGTTGGGTGAAGGCCGTTACGCTGCGATGGAGGACTACGATCCCACCGTTCTCACGATCAAGCGGGGCGATAGGATCGAGTCGCTGAAACAAATCCACGGCTGGCACTGGTGTCGGAATGAACAAGGCGAGGTCGGCTGGGTCGGCGGGTATTTGTTAAAGCCGGTTTGAAATCGGCGGGATTCCCGTGTTTTCAAATCCATTGACGGACCCGCGATGCCCGACAATCGTTTGGCACATGACCGGGAAACGAGGACTCACGCAGGATCACGCCGCGCGGATGCTGGGAACTCAAAGCCTCGATACCGCAGCTGCAAGGTTGATGCCGGACTTCGAAAATCTTCCGAATGTTCCTGCCGGGAGCGCCAAAGTCTCCAAGGAACGCGCCCTCTCCCTGTGGCAGGAGTCCGGAGCCGACCCGGCGCTGCGCGAAATTTTGCTGGAAGGGGCGGACAACGATATTTCCCGCTATCAGGGAAATGTGGAAAATTTCATCGGGGTGCTGCGGATGCCGCTCGGTCTCGCGGGTCCGCTGCGGGTCAATGGCTTAGCGGCAAAAGGCGACTACCGGATCCCGCTCGCCACGACCGAGGCCGCACTGGTCGCGAGCTATCACCGGGGCTGCCGGGTGATCACCGCAGCCGGTGGCTGTGCGGCGATGGTTCTTTACGAGAGCCTCAGCCGCGCGCCGGCATTTGTTTTTGAAACCGCGGCCGATGCCTGCCGCTTCGTCGTTTGGGCCATGGCGCGGTTCGAGGATTTTCAGAACGCTGCTGCGACAACGACCTCCCACGGCCGGCTCGTCGATGTCGGCTGCACCGTCGAGGGCAACCACGTCTATCTGAATTTCGAATTTACCACCGGTGACGCCTCTGGCCAGAACATGGTCACCCTCGCCGCCCAAGCGATCTGCGATTTGATCCTGGCGGAAACCCCGGTTCCGCCGCTGCGCTATTACGTTGAGTCCAATCTATCAGGCGACAAAAAGGCCAGCGCCCGTGCCTTCACCTCGGCCCGTGGGAAAAAGGTCACCGCCGAGGTGAAACTCACCGCCGGGCTGATTTCACAACTGCTCCACACCACTCCCGAGGCGATGGCCGACTACTGGCGGATGTCGGCCATCGGCGGCGTGCTCAGCGGCACTTTGGGAATCCAGGGCCACTTTGCTAACGGCCTCGCAGCCCTCTATCTGGCAACCGGCCAGGACGCCGCCTGCGTCGCGGAGTCTGCCACCGGCGTCACCCGCTTCGAAGTCACGCCCGACGGCGGACTCTATGCCTCGGTGACCCTGCCCGGCATCATGGTCGGAACCGTCGGCGGCGGAACCGGCTTGCCGACGCAGAACGCCTGCCTCGAACTGATGGGCCTCGCGGGAAATGGCAAATCCCGTGCGCTCGCGGAGGTTTGCGCCGGGCTTTTGTTAGCCGGAGAACTTTCGATCATCGCGGCCCTCAGCGCCGGTCACTTCTCCCGCGCCCATCGCAAGCTTGCCCGCACCCGCAAGGCTCCATGAAGCGCTGGTGGATCTATCAGAAGGAGCGCTTTCCCCTGCTCGCCCACGGTCCGCTGATCGCTGCTTTCAGCGCCTGCGCAGTATCGTTTTCCTCATTGCTGCGGCACGCGCCGGTTCCGGATTGGCAACAGTATTCCGCCGCTTTCGGAGTTTGTTTGCTCATGTTTTTGCAACTCCGCATCGCTGACGAATTCAAGGATGCCGGTGAGGACGCACGTTGGCGGCCCTATCGCCCGGTGCCGCGTGGGCTGGTGTCCCTCAAAGAACTGCGAGTGGTCTTTCTCCTGGCTGCCGCTGCGCAAACCGCGCTGGTTCTTGCCTTGGATGTTAGATTGTTGATTGTTCTCGGCGTCGCCTGGAGCTACCTCGCGCTGATGAGCGTTGAGTTCTTCTGCCGCGATTGGTTGAAAAAACGCCCAGTCATCTATCTGCTCACGCACATGGGGATCATGCCGCTGGTCGATTTCTTCGGCACCGCCTGCGAATGGCTGCCACGGGGCGCCCATGCTCCCACTGGATTGGGGTGGTTCCTCGCTGCCAGTTTCTTCAACGGCATCGTCATCGAGATTGGCCGCAAGCTTCGCCAGCCCGCCGACGAGGAGGAAGGAGTCGAGACCTACAGCCGCCTCTGGGGCAAATCCGTGGCGTCCAACGTGTGGCTCGGCTCCTTGGCCACGACTCTCGTTTGCGCGGTCGCCGCCGCTCGCGAGATTGATTTCATGGTGCCGGTGTCGCTCGTGTTGGCACCTTTGGTCCTTGTCGCCCTGGCGCTCAAACCTGCCTACTTGAAAGGAGCGCTCCATGGGAAAAAGTTTGAAGTCATTTCCGCAATCTGGACCCTCGCGCTTTACCTGATGTTAGGGCTCGTACCGCTGCTGCTGGAACCATGAGAATCTGCGGTTGAAAATTTCTAACTTTCCCCACCCATGCCCTTTCTTCTCCCTGACACAACCGATCATTCCCGCCTCGGCGGCAAAGGCGCGGCTTTGGCGCGGCTTGGCAACCACGGTTTTGACATTCCACCTTGGTTCGCGATCCCGTCAGACGCTGCATGGACCCGTGAGGAACTCCCGCACGCCGTCGAGGCTTTGGGCGCAGGGCCCTTCGCCGTCCGTTCATCGGGAATGATGGAGGACGGTGCCGGCCATTCCTTCGCCGGACAATTCGCCAGCCACCTCGAGGTCCCGGCCTCCGAGGTTGCCCGCAGGGTCGCCGACGTCCGGGCCTCCGCGAAAACCGAAGCGGTTCTCACCTATTGTCGCGAGCACGGCCTTCCTCCGCCCGAAAAGCCGGCGGTCCTCGTCCAACGGATGATTGCCGCGCGCTGTGCCGGAGTCGCCTTCAGCGCGGATCCAGTCACCGGCAGGCGAGGAACCATTCTCATCTCAGCCGTGGCAGGCACCGGCGAGAAACTCGTCTCCGGCGAGGTCGATGGGGAAACCTGGAAAATTGATCGCCACGACGAGATCCAGCATCAACCCGACGACGCCCAGCTCACCGTCGCCGAGGCCCTCGAGATCGCCGCGCTCGCCCGCCGTTGCGAAGCAATTTGCGCCCGGCCACAGGACATCGAGTGGGCCATCGACCGCGACGGAAAACTCTGGCTGCTCCAGTCCAGGCCGATCACCACCCTCGCCCTAACACCCGACCCCGACGACACCCTCCGCGTGTGGGATAACAGCAACATCGCCGAAAGCTATGGCGGCGTCACCACGCCGCTGACCTTTTCCTTTGCCCGCCGGATTTACGAGTCCGCCTACCGCGAGTTCTGCAATCTGATGTCCGTGCCGCGAGACCGCATCGAGCGTTCCGATGAGGTCTTTCCGCAGATGCTCGGCCTCATCCGTGGCCGCGTTTACTACAATCTCGCGAATTGGTATCGCGTCCTCGCCCTGCTTCCCGGGTTCCAATTGAATCGCGGATTTATGGAACAGATGATGGGCGTCCGCGAACCGTTGCCCGATGAAATTGTTAGGGCAATCGTCGCCGGAAACACCACCGGCCGCCTTGCCGACGGGCTCGCCCTCGTCCGCACCGGCATCGGCCTGCTCCGCCAACTGCTAGGACTGCGGAAACAGATCGCCCGTTTCCAAATCCGCCTCGATAGCGCGCTCGCCGCCCCGCCGGTGGCCCTCACGCGGATGAGCGGCGAGGAGCTCGTCGCCCACTATCGAGATCTCGAGCGCCAGCTTCTCAAAAAATGGGACGCACCCCTCGTCAATGATTTCTTCGCCATGATCTTCTACGGCGTGCTTCGTAGTTTGTGCGTGAAATGGTTAGGTGACGGCAGCGGCACCTTGCAGAATGAACTCCTGCTCGACGGTGGCACCATCATCAGCGCCGAGCCACCCCGCCGTGTCATCAAGATGGCCGCTCTAGCAACCGCCCATCCCGGTCTCGCAGAGATGCTCGCCAACCCTGAAATCAACTCTAACAGAAAGATCGCAGCCCTCGCGCAGGCACCTGGGCTGGCAGATGAGTTTGAAAAGTATCTCACCGATTTCGGCGACCGTTGCCTGGAAGAACTCAAACTCGAAAGCCCCACCGTTCGCGATGATCCCTCTAGCCTGCTGATTTCCATCGGCGCGCTGGCGGGTCGTCCTCCTGCTCCCGCTGTTCTAGCAGAGATCCCGGTGGATCACACCCGCCGGCTCGGCCCGTTCAAGCGTTTCATCTTCCGCCAGGTCCTCCGCCACGCCCGCGATCGCGTTTGCTCGCGGGAAAACCTCCGCTTCGAGCGGACGCGGTTGTTCGGCCGTGTCCGCGCGATTCTCCGCACGCTCGGCCAGCGGCTGCATGCCGACGGTTTGCTAGATTCCGCCGACGATGTTTTCTATCTGGAACTCGGCGAGGTGCTCGCGGTTTGGGAAGCCACCGGCACCACCGCCGCTGCCGGCACGCTGGCGAAACAACGGCGTGCCGAATTCGCCGCATACCAAGCCACCGAAGCGCCGCCGGATCGTTTTGAGACCCGCGGCCCGATCAAGCGCTGTGTGAAATTCGAAAGCAACCAGACTCCCGTGACGTTAGAATCCTCGCTCACTGGAACCGGAGCCTGTCCCGGTCGTGTCACAGGCCGTGTCCGCGTCGTGCTCGATCCACGCGAGGCGCGCCTCGAGCCCGGTGAAATCCTCGTCGCCCGCCAGACCGATCCCGGCTGGGTGGTTCTTTTCCCCGCCGCCGCGGGTCTGTTAGTCGAACGCGGGAGCCTACTTTCCCACTCCGCCATCGTGTCCCGCGAACTGCGGTTGCCGTGCATCGTCTCGCTGCCCGGCATCACCAGCAGCTTGAAAACAGGCGACCTCATCGAAATGGATGGAGCCGCCGGCACCGTGCGGATTCTGGAATCCTGACCGGGGGCGCGGGGATGCCGTCCGGAGTGTTAGAACGGCACGTCGTCGAAATCCTCTTCATCGCGCAGATCCCCCATTGATGGCTCCGCGCCGGTGTCCGCTTGTTTCGCCGGAGCACCCTGGGGTGCCCTCGATTCTCCAGCACCACCCGCGACCTGCAGTTTCCA
>JBBQDJ010000056.1:0-12354 GCA_038319595.1 Verrucomicrobiales bacterium | reverse complement strand
ATGACAGCCCTGAAGCTGCCGCCGCTTTTGACATAGGCGTTGTCGGCATCGATCAGGGTCTTCGAGTCGGAAAGCAGTTCGTTGCGGCCCATGTAGAAGCGGAACGCGTGCCGGATGATCGACTGACGCACCCGCGTGGATTTCGCCAACCGGTCGACCATGTCCAAGGCGCTGGTGACATCGCCGTCTAGGGCAGGGTCACCCGTAGTATCCAGCACCCCGTGGGCATCGACGGCTAGAGTCTTGAAAATGTGATAGGGTCCTGACTTGCCGATTACATTCTCGGGATGTTCCAGCGGCTCCTGGGTGCGAAAGCGGCCGAAGTCGTCGTAGATCTCGAAGGGGACACCGAGCGGATTCATGTATTGGTGGCACTTGATGCATTCCTGCGCGGAGGTCACCTTCTCAAGGCGGGTGCGGAGGGTGTTCTGGTGATCCTCAGGGATGACCGCATCAACCGTGATCGGAATGTCGGGAACCCTTCCTGCGAGCAGTTTCTCGCGTATCCAACGGCCGCGCCTGACCGGATCAGTCTGTGTATTCTGGGAATGGGCGATCAACCAGGCGGGGTGGGTCAGAATGCCTTTCCTGTTAGCAATCTTGAACGGCTGGACGACCGGGTAATCCCAGAACTTCTCATCGTCCAATCCCTTGAATTTGGGATTCTCAACCTCGCCATAGCGACCACGCAGCGGCGTCGGTGGAAGGCTGTAGATGGGAGAATGATTGTAGCGGTAGCCGTGGGCAGTCGAGATGGTGGTGAATGGCGTGCGTCCCTTTCCGAAGGAATCACTGAAATAATACATGAAGCGGAGGAATTCACGTTTTTGGAATTTGTCATTCGCAAACCGGATCGACTTCTTGGAGTTCAGTAGTGTCGCGTTTTCTGCGACGACCCGTTCCGGATCGGTTTTCCAGTGAGTGTCCTTGAGCGCATCCCATACTTCCTTCCATTCGGCGATCACCTGGCGGCCGGCATCATTGTCCTTGTCGTGGTAAACGAAGAACTCCTCGGTGGTGAGAAGGCTTTCAAACACCTTGCGGTCCTTCTGAAGAACGAGATCCACCACTTGATCCGCCTCATTCACCAGATAGCCGGGCGTTTCGAGGCTGCCACGTCCCGGATTCTGATAGATCCCGCCACTTCGCTCGACATCCTTGAAAATCTTCGTCGCGGACGGATACCCGAAGAAATCACGGAAAAAACGGACGACACGGGGATGCGAAGTTTCCTGAGGCTTCAAGCTCATGCCGTTCAGAGTCGGGTCAATCGGGCCACGGTAGTAGTTCTCGTCAGCCAGCAGGCGCAACACCTCGCGTTTGTAGTCCTCCCTTGTATTGAGGCCGCCCTCGGCCGCGGCTTTGAGCAATTGGGCATCCGGCCCGCGATCGCCCATGGCATAGGAAATGGCGTAGGCGCCCTCGCGCGGTGAAAGCATTTTCCTGCCGTAGCGGTCCGCATTGCCGTCTCCGAACTCCAGGCGATAGAGAAACTCCGACTCCAACAGAACGGCCACCAGCATTTGCCTCAAACCTTCCGTGTTACCACCAAGTTCGACGGCCGTGAGGGTCAGATTCAAATAATTCTTCTGCTCCTCACGGGTCGGATCACGCCGCAGAACGCAGGCAAACTGCTTGCGGATAGCCTCGCTGATCTCCCCATCCGTCGGTGCGGATTTTTTGAGAATGATCGCTTCGAATTCCGGTGGAGTCTCCTTCGGCGACCATTTATCCTTGGGATCGGGAAATTCATTCGCTCCGAGCTCGCCGTTTTTGACGCGCGCCGGCCGGATCTGCTTGTTGGAAATCCAGTTGGCATTGGTGAGCATTACCAGCAGGTGGCCACCATCAAGGGTCGTGTTATCGTAGTCGCGGACTCCCGAAGCGTCCGTCAACAGAAAGGGATTGGTAACGCCGGTGAGATTGATCCCCCGCTCCTTGCCCTGGAGGCCGAAAACGTCGATTACCCGTTGCTCGAAAATCTGCGGATTGACCAGCCAGCGCCGTGCCGGGGTGTAGGCCGCGTCGCCAATCGTTCCGCTGAACAACTTCTCGTGATCGACATAGTTCCCATAAGATGGGTAGCGGAGCTTATCCTCCAGCTTCGAGGCATTGTGGATGTGAAGTTCCCCCCAGAGCCAAGAGCCCAGTTGATTGCGCTCCTCCTCCGAGGGTTGGGTCTTCTTCTTCGGCGGCATCTGCTTGAGATAGACCTGTTCCTGCATCTTGTTCATCAAGTCGAGACGGCTGCTGAGAGACAGTTCGGCGAGATTGTCGAGCCGGATGCCGCCCTTCTCCGTGCCGTCTTCGTGGCAGGAATAACAATGGCGGTCGAGAATCGCCTCCGCACCGGGATCGAGCTGAAACGCCGGAGTCTCCGCGAACAACGGCACCGCCCCAAGGATCAGCGCGGCGGCCGTGAAATGGGAAATGGCGACGGGACCGATCATTTCGCAGAGACAGGGAGAGGAACGGTGGTCACTGCGGCGGCAAGGAACAAAAGGGGTTGTGGTCGATCTCCGGAAATCATGCTTTTGGCGAGACGCAAGTCGTCGCTCCGACCGGAAGGCAGGAACGATGGTGTGAGTGCTCCCCTTGAACGCGGATTGCCCCGGTGAGCTTTCGAAAAACAACGCGTTCCGCCATCACTGATGCGCAATACGAGCACTGATCCGAATCATCTATTGATGAACGATTCTCAAAAATATTTCTTGCAGTTGCGAATCGTTCTCAATAGATCCGGGTCGTTCCCCACAAAAGGGATGCTATCCAATGAAGAATACACCCCGATTCGCCACCACCACCGTCGTTTGCGCCGCAACGTTTCTCACGTCCCTCCTACCATCAGCAGCTCAGACATTCCGGGAACGCATCAGCAAAGAAGAGACCTCATCCGCGTCTGAGATCGATGCATCATTCGCAAAACCCCAGGAGCAGGCCTGGTATGACCGCTTCAGCTTCGGTTCCTATGGCGAGGCCCATTTCAACACCGGCGATGTGGCCGACAAGTTCGACATCCACCGCCTTGTCCTCTTCACCGCCTACGAATTCACCCCCCGGCTGCGCTTCGTTTCCGAGGTCGAACTGGAGCACCTTTACTCCAACGATCCGAACACCGACCTCGAGTGGGAGCTGGAGCAGGCCTACTTCGAACTCGATCTCGGCAACCATTACCACCTCCATGCAGGTGCGATCCTCGTCCCCCTTGGCATCACCAATGAGATCCACGAACCCACCACCTTCTACGGGGTCGAGCGCAACCGCGTGGAAACCGAGATCATCCTCTCCACCTGGACGGAGTATGGTTTACTCCTGCGGAAAAATTACGACAGCGGCCTGCAATGGGATTTCGCCGTCCATCGCGGCCTCGAGGTCAACCGGAGCGACTTCAATCTCAACGGACCGGATCTCCGCGAAGGTCGCCAGAAAAATGACAGCTTCAATGGGGGCGCAGCCACCGCCCGCGTGAAATACACCGGCATCAGCGGACTGGAACTCGGCGCGGGCATCCAGTATCAGGGTGATATCTCACGGAGTTCTGAGGACAACAACGCGATCCTCACCACCGCGCATTTCATCTACACCAAGGGTGGCTTCGGTCTCCGCGGCCTCGCCGCGAACTGGAACATCGGCGGTGACACCGCACCCGGCAGCGGAATCGATATCGACAACCAATACGGAGCCTACATCGAGCCATCCTACAAATGGACCTTCGGAAACGGCATGGCACTCGGCGTTTTCTCCCGCCTCCTCTACTTTGAAAACGAGGACGCGCCCGACGGCCAGACGGATTACCAAGCAGGCATCAACTTTTGGCCCACCGAAAACACCGTGGTCAAAGCCGATTGGGTGCACGAAGACCGCACCGGCGGCAATGAAGATCGTGATATTTACAGCTTCGGGGTTGGCTATGCATTCTGACGCGTGCTAGTTTGCAAGATCCTAGCCGATGAAACACCCCGCCCGAATCCTCGCCTTCACATTCGTCCTCGCTGCCTGCGTGCATGGCGAGGAACGGGTTTACAAACAACCCTCTGAATTCGTCAAATCCGCATTCGACGGGAAAATCCCGGCCACTTCGGTCCTGGATGTTTCGGGGGATGTGAAGTCGCGCGCCAAGAACATCATGGCGCACAACTATCAGGAATCCCGCGTCCGCTATTGGAAACAAGGAAACCGTAAGGTCTGGATTCTGGAGGAAATCGGAAAAACCCAACCGATCACCACGGGCCTCCTCGTCGAAAACGGCCGCATTAAATCTGTGGAAATCCTCATCTATCGTGAGAGCCATGGCTGGGAAGTCGGCAAACCGTTTTTCACCAAACAGTTTTCTAACGCTTCACTCAAAGACGGCGACCGCCTCTCTGCGGAGGTAAAGAACATCGCCGGAGCCACACTGTCCGTGCGGGCGGTCACCAAGCTCGCACGCCTCGCCCTCTATTTCGACTCGCTCACCTGACACCGTGGCCAGTTCCGGGATAAAAAGGACGTGGGTCCGTGGGTCCCATCGCTGGCTTGGTATGATCCTGCTGGTCCCGCTGACCATCGCCTGCGTCACCGGCCTGGTCCTGAACCACACGGTGGATCTCGATCTCAGCAACCGCCACGTCACTGCCCCGTGGATCCAAGCACGCTACGGCATGACCCTTGAAGGCGAACCCCAAGCCTATGGACTGGACGGGAAAGCCTACGCCGCCCGTTGGGACGGCCAGCTTTTTCATCGGAAGACGCCCATCGATGACAGCTCGGCTCTCGTCGGTGCCATTCCCCTCCGCGACGGAATCGCCGTCGTCACCGCAAGCTCCGTCCATTACTTCGGCCTCGATGGCGAACTCATCGAAACCCTCGATTCCCTGACCTTACCGGCAACTCCCGTTTCCCGGGCTGGCCGCACAGTGGACCTCACCCTCGTCCTCGAAACGGCATCCGGAAACTTCACCGGCGACCAAAACCTTCTCAATTTCACGGAATCTCCCGCCGGACAAAAAGTCGCTTGGTCCGCCCCTACCTCTCCGTCCGCTGCCGATTTAAAAATCTGGAGAACCGCCTTTTCCGGCAACGGAATCCCACTCGACCGCCTCATTCTCGATCTCCACTCCGGGCGATTCTTCGGTACCCTCGGAAAATGGATCTACGATCTCACCGTCATCGGCGTCCTGATCCTTTCCGCCACCGGCTTCATTCTATTTCTCCGCACCCGCCGCCGCGCCCGATGAACCGGCGCCGCGCCATCACCCTCTGCGGTGCCGCCACTCTTTGCGGCCTCAGTTCTTGCCGCCGCACGCCCCCGCTGCGCACCTACACCGGCTTCGCATTCGGCACGGAAGTCCATTTCCAACTCCACGGCATCGCTGAGGAGGAATTCAATCAAATCTCCGCCCGGTGCACCGCACGTCTCACGGAAATCCAAGCGCTCTTCAGCCTCTACGATCCGGATTCCGCCATCTCGCGACTCAACCGCGATGGCCGCCTGGCGGACCCACCCGACGAGTTCCTCCAGCTCATCCGCACCGCCCTGGATTTCGGCGGCAATACCGGGGGCATCTTCGACATCACCGTCCAGCCCCTCTGGAACTGGCGGCAGAACTGGAAAGACGCCAACGATGAAAAAAGGCAAACCATGGATGCCGATTCATGGAAAAACACCCTCGCCCTCGTCGATTACCGGAACGTAAAAACGGACGGTGATGGCATTTCCTTCGCGAAACCCGGCATGGCGATCACTCTGAACGGAATTGTCCAAGGATATGCCACCGACCAGATCGCAGCACTGCTCAAAAATCACGGTGTCCGCAACGCCCTTGTGAACATCGGCGAATATGCCGCCAGCGGCAGCGCATCGGATGGGAAACCATGGACTGTGGTAATCGATGCCACCGGAGAGTCCCTCCCCCTTCCGTCGGACCGTTCCCTAGCGGTTTCGGCAGGCAGCGGCTACACCTTCGATCCGGAAGGTCGCTTCCATCATATTTTCCGCCCGTCAGACGGCATGAACCCTCGCCCCCTCAGCACCATCGTTGTCACCGCTCCGACAGCCACCATCGCAGACGCGCTTTCCACGGCGCTCACCATCGCTAGCGAAGCGGAGCGCCGCGTCATCCTCGCAAAATTCCCTGAAGCCACATTCCGGGAAATCCGTGCATGATGCTCTGACGGTTCAGATTTCCTCCCGCCACTTTGGATTCGAGTGGCGAGTCAAATTCGACTAGTGGGATAGAGTGATTTGAGTTTCATCCGGACTTTCTCGTTGGTGAACTGATCAATTTGGATTCCTCATTCTTCGGAGCGAGATAGGCTTCCACTCCGTTAGTGAATTCCACGACCGAGCCGATGCTGCGATCCTGACGGGTCCGCCCCAGAGGTCCGATCTCGATCTCGGCCAATTTCAGCCAACTGCCGTGCTTGGGCGCGTAGTGCATCTCGAAGCGTTCGCACAAGGCAAGATCAGGGATTTACATTGCCTTCCCGTCCACCAGCCAGTCCTCGAATTTGTGTTGCGTCGAAACGTGTGGCCCCACCCGCAGCGAATGAATCGCTCTGGCATTATGGGCTTGCACGGTGGGGGTCGGGTCGGGAGCCTGTCGGGGTGATATCGCCGGGGGCTGTGATCGCATCGGTGCTGCCGGTGTATTTGTTGATGATCGCGGGAGCGGTATCCCGGCGGACGGGATTGCTGCCCAAGGAATTCGATGTGCCGGTGATGGCGATGGTCTATCGGGTGATGCTACCCTGCTTCATTTTGGACAAAATTCTGGGCAGCGCGGTGCTGAAGAGCGGGCAGGTGGTGGCGTGGTCGATGTCGCTGGGCTTCGGCCTGATCATGGCGGGGATTCTAATCGGACTGTTGGTGGGGCGACTGTTGGGATTGGAGCGCGGAACGGGGATGCGGACCTTCGCGCTGAGTTCGGGCTGTCAGAATTTCGGTTTCACCGCGGCTCCGGTCATCGAGATCCTGTGGGGACCGGGGGCGCTGGCGCTGCTTTTCGTGCACAACATGGGGGTGGAAATGGCGATGTGGTCGGTGGGCGTGATGATGATGAGTGGCGAGCGCCGGTTTTCCTGGCAGCGGCTGATGAACGGTCCGTTCATCGCGGTGACGTTGGGCCTAGTGCTGGTGGCGCTGGGGCTGGACGATAAAATCACGGGCGCGCCGAGAACCGCTCTTTCCATGATGGGAGTGGGGGCATTTCCCACTGCGATTCTGATCACTGGCTGCACGATCATGGACCTCGTCGGCAAGGAGCGGCCGGACTGGCGGGTGATCTCGGGCTCGGCAATGGTGCGGCTGCTGTTAGCCCCGGCGGTGATGCTGTGTGTGGCGAAGTGGTGCCCGATTTCGCTGGAGCTGCGCAAGGTGCTGGTCGTGCAAGCGGCAATGCCGGCCGGGCTGTCGTCCATCCTCATCGCCCGGATGTATGGCGGGCGGCCAGCGGTGGCGGTGCAGGTGGTGATCGCGACGACGGTGCTCAGCCTTTTCACGCTGCCGTGGATCATCACCTGGGGGAGCACCTGGATGGGTCTGAAACCGCTATTGCCATGAGTGGGTGGGCGGGCGTTCAATGACGGCCATGAAAGCCATCGGCGCGCGGCGCTATTTACCGACGGGAGATCCGGATTGCTTGGTTGAGTTCGAGGCGGAAATGCCAGCAGCAGGACCAGCTGAATTGTTAGTTCGGGTGGTGGCGGTCGCGGTGAATCCGGTGGATACGAAGGTGCGGAAAATGCTGGGCGAAGGTCCACACGATCCGCCGCGCGTGTTAGGATTCGACGCAGCGGGAGTGGTGGAAGCCGTGGGCGGTGGGGTGAGCGGATTCTCGATCGGTGATGAAATTTTCTACTCCGGCGACGTGACGCGTGCGGGCAGCAACTCGGAGTATCACACCGTGGATGCGCGACTGGTGGCGAAGAAGCCGGCGAAGTGGAGTTTCCAAGAGGCTGCGGCGTTGCCGTTGGTGACTCTAACCGCTTGGGAGCTTTTGTTCGAGCGGATGGGGATAGACCCGGACGGAGCGAACCGGGGAGCCGCGATTCTAGTGATCAATGGCGCAGGCGGTGTGGGTTCGGCGTTGATTCCCCTCGCCCGCTCGGCCGGGCTGCGGGTGGTGGCAACGGCATCGAGACCGGAGACGGTGGCATGGTGCAAGGCGCTGGGAGCGGACGAGGTGATCAACCACCGCGAGCCGCTGCGACCGCAGGCGGAGGCGCTGGGGATTTCCGAGTTTCCCTTCATCGCGAATCTCTACGACACCGAGGCTTACTGGGAGACGACGGCCGATTTGTTAGCTCCGCTGGGGACACTCGGGCTGATCGTGGAAACGAAGAAGCCGGTGGACATCGGGAATCCATTCCGGCTGAAGAGTCCAAGAATTGTCTGGGAATACATGCCGGCAAGGTCGCGATTTCAAACCGCGGACATGCACCGACAGGGAGAGATTCTAGCAGAAATCGCGGCACGGTGCGATGCCGGGACCTTTCCAAAAATCACGACCCGGGTGTTTGATAGAATTTCCCCGGCGAATCTCCGAGAGGCGCATGCGGCGATGGAAAACGGATCGGCGCACGGCAAGTGGGTTCTAACCGCTTGGTGATCTCATGACCGCACACAACGAGACATTTTCCATCAGAACGCACGGCAAGGGCACGACAGAAATCACCCGTGAGGTGGCGGGGATCGTGGCGCGGTCTGGTGTTGGAGTCGGAACCGTCACGGTTTTCGTCAAGCACACCAGCGCGAGCTTGGTCATCATGGAGAACGCCGACCCGAGTGCGCGGCGGGATTTGGAGGTCTTTTTCGACAAACTGGTGCCCGAGAATACGCCGTGGTTCATCCATACACAGGAAGGTCCGGACGACATGCCCAGCCACATCCGCATGGCGCTGACGCGGACGAGCGAGGTGATTCCGGTGATTGACGGGAAAATGACGCTGGGAACGTGGCAGGGCCTTTTCCTCTTCGAGCATCGACGCACTCCGCATCGCCGGGAAATCGTCGTCAGCGTGATTGGTGAATGAGTTGAGTTTTCCGATTTTTCCCGCAGCATCCGTCCCACCTGATGACCGACCACTCCGACATTCTCATTCAACTCGCGCTGGCCGAAGACATCGGCGAGGGTGATGTGACGTCCCGCTATTTCATTCCGGGGGATCGCCGTGCGTGTGCCTTCGTGGCGGTGAGAAAGGACGGAGTCGTTTCTGGAGTGGATCTGGCGGCACGGGTTTTCATCACGGTGGATCCGGAGCTAGAGGTCGAAGTCCTCATCGCAGACGGCAGCAAGGTGGCCGCCGGCGCCTTGTTGATCCGGGTGCAGGGATCGGCAAGGTCGATTCTAACTGCCGAACGGACGGCACTGAATTTTCTCCAACGCCTGAGCGGTGTAGCCACCCTAACGTCTCGCTATGTGGAGCAGGTCAAAGGCACGAACACCCGGATTCTCGACACGCGGAAAACGACCCCCGGTTACCGATTGTTAGAAAAAAAAGCGGTGGTCGACGGCGGTGGCACCAATCATCGACTGGGCCTCTACGACCGGGCGATGGTGAAGGACAACCATCTCGTCGCGGAGGGAGGACCGGAAGCGATCCAGGCTGCGATTCTCAAACTGAAGTCGGAACGACCGGAGGTCGAGGTGGAGCTGGAAGCCGATGACCTCGATCAGGTCCGGACATTCCTAGCGATGGAAGGCGTGGATTACATCCTGCTCGACAACATGACTCATGATGAGCTGGCGGCCGCAGTTCTTTTGCGTGGCGACCGCAGCTCGCCACAATTCGAGGCCAGCGGCGGCATCACGCTGAAAGTCCTGCGGGACATCGCCAAGACGGGCGTCGATTTCATTTCCGTGGGGGCACTAACGCATTCCGCGCCGTCGCTCGACATCGGCCTGGATTTCGAGACTTTGCAATCCGATGAGCGGTGAAGAGTTTAGTGTAGCTGCCGCAGATTTTCCCGAACCCTTCCGCCTCATGGTTCGCGAATCGGTGGAGTCCACCAATGACGAGGTCCGCGTCCTGGCGCGGGCGGGTGCGGCAGAGGGATTGATCATTCTAGCAGAGCACCAAACCGCCGGACGCGGCCGGCGCGGAGCCGCGTGGTTCTCACCAGTGGGAGAATCACTGGCGTTTTCGATCCTGGTCCGCCCAAGCGAACCGAAGGCACTGTGGCCACGATTGGCGTTGGCGGCAGGCATCGCGGTGGCGGAGGCCGTCGAAGGATTCGGGGTGCAGGCGGGTATCAAGTGGCCGAATGATGTTTGGATCGGCCGCAAGAAAATCGCGGGAATCTTGGTCGAGGCCGGTACGGATTTCGCCGTGGTCGGTATTGGTGTGAACGTCAATTGCAGCGACTTCCCCGCCGAGGTTTCGGAAATTGCGACCTCGCTGAAGATCGAAACATCCGTTGAATTTTCCCGAGCCGAGGTGTTGGCCGCGATCGTTGCGAAGTTTGCAAAAAGGCGGCTTCAAATTGGCGTCGAATTCGAAGCACTCGTCGCTGCCGTATCCGAGCGATGCGTTCTGACCGGCAATGAGGTGTCACTCATCACCGCCGCAGGACCACGGACAGGCACCGTAACCGGCATCGCAGCGGGCGGAGAACTACTGCTGCTCACGGCGAGCGGCGTGGAGCGGTTGATCCAAGCCGACGAGATCCGTTTGACGTCAGGGTGAATTCTCTGATTTCAATCAGGACCGATTCTCGCCAGCATCGCTTCATGAACGTGAGAATCTTATTCTTGATGATCGGATCGATTTGCTTGGGAGCCCTATCCTGTGCGCCCTCCAAACCGAAGTCCGATGATCCGGGAAAGGAGGATCCAAAAAATACGCCGGTGGAAGGGCCCGAGCTGGTGGGACGGATCGCATCGGTTCCTGCGGACAAGCGGTTTGTCCTGATCCAAAGCTACGGCAAGTGGAAAGGCGAATCCGGGCAGATCCTGACCACCCGAGGTCCGGAGAATCGGACGGCAAATTTAAAAACTACGGGCGAGAAACTGGGAGAATTCTCGGCCGCCGATGTCCAATCCGGGATCGTCCAGATCGGAGACGCGGTCTATTTCCAGCACATTCCCAATCCTGTGACCGCTCCCCTCCCTCCAGAACCCTTACTCCCTCAAGAAAAAACGGACTTTGAGAATGTTCAAAAAAATAATTAACTTTTCGCGAATTCTTTGCTTTCAAAACCTCTTAGTTTCACGTATTTTTAAATTGTCCCGATTGAAGTCCCTAGCACAGCCATAAAATATTAATTTTAGAGTTGATTACTATCCGGTAACCCGGGTAGCTTCTCTTTCGCAATGGCTGTGCCCCCTTACATGTCCCGAAACATGAACACTACAACCAGCCATAATGAAAACAATGAACGCCTCGGGCGCTTCGGTGAAAGCCGACGCGGACCGTCTTGCTGACTTCGTCCTGTTTACACAGCGGAGCTGCATCCTGAACCTGTCAACAGAACTCAACAAAGGAAACGTCTCTTTCCCGCAGTTCTTCCTCCTCACCTACCTCTCAAGCGAAGAATATCTCACGATGTCCGACATTGCGAAGAAGATGGGCCATTCGACCGCAGCCGCTACTGGCCTAGTCGATCGGTTGGAAAAACTGTCCTATGTTGAGCGCATGCACGCCGCTGAAGATCGCCGCAAAATCATGGTCCGCATCACCGCTAAAGGAATCGAACTCGTTTCGAAGATGCGCACGGAAATCGCGAATGATCTGGCTGGCATTCTTGCAGGCATGGATGAGGACCAGGCGGAAGCTGTTGAACATACGAAGCGCGCCATTCATGGCCGTGCGATCGCCTGATCAATAGGTTCCCCATTCCAATAAACCAGCTTGGCGAATCCTCAGCGCCTCCGTTACCGTCCCCGGGTGACGGAGGCGTTCCCCTTTTTAGAGCCGTTGAATTCGATCCCTGGCGTTCGCGCCGGTTGGGTCGAACGCGTGGCGGAGTTAAGCATCAGCGGCGATCGCGACGAAGCGATGAGTTTGCTGCGCCCCTACCACACTCGGGCGGTTTTGGATTTCGGCGGACCCTCGGCGGATTGGTGGCGGGCGGAGCAGATCCACGGGACTTCGATCGCCGTCGTTCCCGGTTTCCCACAGATCTCTGCGGCTGACGGTTTACCAGTGGTTCCCGGAGTGGACGGCCTCGTCACGCGGCAACCCGGCATCGTTCTGGTGATTTACGCGGCAGACTGCGGAGCCATCTGGCTCGCAGATCGGAAAACAGGTGCCATCGGCCTGCTACATTCCGGCAAAAAGGGCACTGAGGGGAATATTTTAGAAAAGGCTCTGATGGTCATGGCGGAAAATTTCGGCACAGTCCCGGAAGATGTCACCGCGGTTCTCAGCCCTTGC